>CAIJZW010000057.1 GCA_903825265.1 uncultured bacterium
AACATATAAGAACAAATATCTATATCAGCTACAAGATATTTATCTTTAATTTGTTCTATTAGAATCTTTAGAATAATATGTTTTTTTAACTTTCTAATATTATTTATTTCTGCAATAATATGAGTTGTTGTAAAACATGGACTCCATTTTTCTCTACAACAAAACGAATCACAACATAGACATTCTTTCTTGGTAAGTTGTTTTAATGTATTTTGAAACCTTCGTGGCATTTTAAGAAATGAAATATATGGTTTATTTTTATAGTAAATCTTTGGAGGAACAAATGGATAGTCTATATTCATAGTGAATTTATATTATTTATTTGGTCTTTTTTTGGCTTAATATTAGGATTAATTTCAATATTTTGTATATATTTTATTTATGTTTTTTTAGAAAAAAAAGACATATCTACTTGGTTAAAAGTTATATTTCTTCTATTGCTTTCTCCTGTTATTTTTTTATCAGCAACCCATTTCAATCTTAGTGGTTTTGATATAGCTAATTGTGATGCATTTAAATTTGAATCGTTGCCTTTTAAATTTTATTATACTTCGCTCGGTTTATTGTCAATGATTTGGATTTTTGTTTTACTTGTTCGTAAATATCGTGTTTCAATACCTGAATTTCGTAAACAAATAATTCTTATGGGGACAGGAATTGAATTATTTCTTTTTTCTTTTTTTGGAATGGAATTTATAGGTTCATATCTTACAAGAATAGGTATATTACCAGACTCAGGGTTTGAAATGTATGGATTATTTGGAATAGTAATTTTCATGATCTACATCAGTATCCTTATTGTTCGCTTCAAAATGTTTAATGTTAAACTTTTTGCAACACAAGCTTTAGTTATAGGACTTATAGTTCTAATTGGTTCACAATTCTTTTTTATTAAAGTCACAATAAATTTTATCTTAACGGGTATAACTTTCATAGGAGTGATAGTTTCTGGAGTTTTTCTTATTAAATCTGTTAAAAAAGAAATAGAACAACGAGAAAGACTCGAAATTCTGAAAGCTAAATTGGAAAAATCTAATATTGATTTAGGTGTCGCAAATGAAAAACTTAAAGGTCTTGATAAGCTTAAAACTGAATTCGTATCTCTCGCATCTCACCAACTTAGAAGTCCACTAACTGCTATTAAAGGATATGCTTCTATGGTTATAGATGGTGATTATGGTGAAGTAAATAAAGATGCAAAAGAAATGGTTGGTCGTATTTTTGAATCAAGTCAAAACTTAACAAAAATTGTAGAAGATTTACTAAATGTATCAAAAATAGAACAAGGTGGAATGAAGTATCAAATGGATCCTTTTGATTTAGTAGAAGTTGTTAAATCTGTCTCTCAAGACTTATCTATTACAGCAAAAAATAGGGGATTAGAGTTATTATTCATTTCCAGTGAAAGAAAAGATTGTATTGTGAATGGTGATAAAGAAAAGATCCGTCAGGTTGCAATTAATCTTATAGATAACTCTATTAAATATACGAAAACAGGTACAATAAAAGTAGAAGTAGAAAAGATAGAAGATAAAATAGTATTTTCTATTTCTGATACTGGTGTTGGTATGACTCCTGAAGTTAGAGCAAGCTTATTCCATAAATTTTCTCGTGGAGATGGTGCTCGCATGAATACATCTGGATCAGGTCTTGGTTTATACTTAGCAAGAGAAATCATAGAAGCGCATAAAGGACTTATATGGGTAGAGTCTGAAGGTTTAAACAAAGGTTCCACCTTCTTTGTACAATTAGACGCAATAAAACAATAGTGAACTTTCTAATATAAAACACCTAGGCTTATCTAGGTGTTTTATATTTTAAATTTTTGAAATTTTATAATCGTTACCTAAATCTTTTATTTCGTAACCTAAGCTTTTTATTTGGTCTCTTATTGTATCACTTTTTTGCCATTCTTTATTCTCTCGAGCTAGTAATCTTTCTTTTGCTAAAGTTTCTATCTCAATAGGAATTATTTCTTTCTCAAGATTACTTAAACCAAAACCAAAAACCTTATCAAAATCAAGGATTGTAGCTTTTTTATCTTTATTTGATAATTCTTTGTCTTTTATTAATTCCCATAATACAGCTAATCCTTTTGGAGTATTTAGATCATCATCCATTGCTTCTATAAAAAGATTTTTATAGTTATCATTAATAATACCCATTTCCTTTCCCAAATCTAAATAAAATTCTTTTATTTTATTGAGAGCTATTTGATTACTATTCAAAGATTCAAAAGTAAAATTAGCTTTTGACACATAGTGTGAAGCATATACCCATAACCTGAAAGAGATAGGATCAAAATTTTTATCTATCAAATCTTTTAAAATATAGAAATTGCCCATAGATTTAGACATCTTGTGTCCATCAACAAGTAAATGTTCATTATGCATCCAGTATTTAACAAATGATTTTCCTGTTGCGCATTCAGATTGAGCTATTTCATTTTCATGATGAGGAAACATATTATCTACACCCCCAGTATGAACATCAAAGCTTTCTCCAAGCTTGTCTATGCTCATTGCAGAGCATTCTATGTGCCATCCAGGACGTCCCTTGCCTAAACTTGTATTCCAGAAAACATCACCATCACTTTCATCCCAAGATTTCCATAAAGCGAAATCTTCTGCATTATCTTTCTCATATTCATCTTTTTTAAGTCTTCCTCCTGCATTTTCTTTTAAATCTTCTAATTTAAAATGCGAAAGCTTTCCATATTCTTTATCTTTATGAATATCAAAATATACAGAACCATCTTGTGTTTTGTATGCATAACCTTTATCTAAAAGAGTTTCAATCATTTTTATCATTTGTGGAATATAATCAGTAGCTTTAGTATAAGTATCTGCGGGGATTATATTTAACAGATCACGATCATGGAAAAAAGCTTCAGTATAAAATTCAGTAAATTCTTTTAAGCTTTTATGTTCTACTTGAGATTGTCGTATGGTCTTATCATCAATATCAGTAATATTCATAATATGATTAACGTTATAATCTTTATATTTTAAGTAACGTTTAAGCATGTCAGAAAATATATAAGCGCGATAATTGCCAATATGAGGATAATTATAAACAGTTGGCCCACAAGTATATAAACCTACATCTTTTCCTGAAATAGGGGTAAACTCTTCTTTTTCTCTAGTTAGAGTATTGTATATTCTTAAAGCCATTTTTTACTTTTTATATAGATAAACGTAATTAAACTTGTAACAATCATTAATCCTAATACAAGGAGATATTCATTAGTGTTTTCTGATTTTAAAAATTTATTATTTATAACAAAGATATCAGAAATAATAGTAACAGGGGAAATAAGGAAGGTAATTATCGTTAATACTTTCATTGTTTCTTTTGTTTTATTTGCAAGTAAAGAATCATTGGTATCACGAAGGTCATCTAATATTTCCTTATGACTATCAAGTGTTGATTGAGTCTTATTATATTCACTTATGATAGCTGAAATATAATAACCAAATTTATCACCAAAAAAATGTTTAGCAGCTAATTCAAAAGAATTTAATACTTCTTTATGGAACCTAATAGCTTGTCTAAAGTCTAATAATGTTCTGTTTATATTTGATATTTTTTCTACCATCTTTCCTTCTGTTCCTTCAAATATTTTATTCTCAACGTCTTTCAGTAGTAAGTTAATTGTATATAATTGGTGCCTAGAATGAACATAGAGAGATTTTACAAGATGAAAGAAAAGAAACCCTGCATGGTCTATGTCCATACGTTTTTCTAAGATTGCATCTACTTCAAAAGTTTTTGAAAATTCATGAAGAGAATCAATTGGCTCGTAATGAGTGGTAATAATAAAATCATTACTTACAATAAAATCTATTTCTTTTTCTACACTTTTACCTCCTCCGTGAGAAATTTCAGGAAAATGTAATATTATGTAAATAAAATTTGGATAGAGGTCTACTTTTGACTGTAAGCTTAAATTTTTCATTTCTTCTCCAACAACAAGGGGGATAGAATATCCTTCCATAACGTGAAGTAATTCATCCTCTGTTGGAGACTCTAAATCTATCCAAGTTAAACCTTTATATTTATATTTTGAAATCATATAGTCTCAGTATACAACTCCGCTTGCAATTTTGCCAACTTTTGTGTATTATAAGACCTGTGGAAAACCTATGTATTTAGGTGTTCCTAAATAACATAAAAAATATATGGCAACAGCTAAAAAAACAACTAAAAGTTCAAAAGCAGAAAATAAAGAATTCGCTGTAATTCTTACAGGTGGAAAGCAATACAAAGTAGCAGTTGGAGACGTCCTTAAAATTGAAAAATTAGAAGGAGACTTTACTCTTGGAGATAAAATTGTTTTTGATAAAGTTTTACTAGTAGATAACGGAATAGATACAACAATTGGTACACCTTACATAACAGGAGCAAAAGTTGAATCATTATTTCAAAAAGCAGGCAAACGTAAAACAGTCACTGTTGTAAAATACAAACAAAAAAGTAGATATCTAAAGAAGAATGGACACCGTCAGCCTTACATTGAAGTAAAAATTTCAGCAATTAAATAAATCCTTAAAAAAATAACTCACATTTAAATGTGAGTTATTTTTTTAAGATCTATTTCTAAGTGCATTTTTAATTGTTTCAGAATCAGAATATTCAAGTTCTGTTCCAGTAGAAAGTCCACGTCCTAAAGAAACGATATTAAAATTATATTTCTTTTCAGAAGGAGAAAGTATTTCTCTTAAATACATATCTGTATGTTCACCTTGAGGGTTTAAAGATAATGCTATTATAACTTCTTTGAGTGCTTCTTTTTTAGCCTGAGTTTCAATATTATGGATTAATTCTTTTGTTCGAACATAACTAGGAGTTTCTTTGGTTACAATTGGTACAAGTCCACCTAATATAAAATACATACCATTATAATTCTTACTTCTTTTTATATTTTCATAATCTGCGTCTTTTTCAACAATCAAAAGGGAAGTCTTATCTGTTTTAGGGTTACTACAAACATCACAAAGTTGATCTTGTTGCGATTGAAAAAATAAGAAACATGATGGGCATTGATGAATAGTGTTTTTCAAATCTAAAATTTTATCGCCAAGTTCTTTCACGTAACTAGGATTTTTATGTAAAAGAAAATAAACAAAACGCTTAGCTTGTCTTTCGCCAATTCCTGGAAATTCTTTAAAATATTCTGTAAGTTTATTAATAGGGTCCATATATAATTTAAATTATCACTTCGGGATTAAAATATTCTTTTCTTCAGGTCCTCGGACGAGGGGGATGGGGTCGGTGCCAGACCATTCAGAAAAGAACATTTTAATCCCTACGTTACTAAAACTGATCCAATCCTGCGCTACTTCCTCCTGTGGGTGCAAAATTATTTACACCCGTTTTGTCGATAGAAACAAAGGTTGTTGTCTTTTCGTCAAAGTACAGATCAACTTTACCAACTGGTCCATTTCTGTGCTTTTCGATAAGAATTTCAGCAATATTTGTTTTTTCACTTTCATCTTTTCCTTTATCTTCTCTATGTATAAACATTACGATATCGGCATCCTGCTCAATAGAACCTGAATCACGAAGATCAGAAAGTCTTGGTCTTCCACCACGAGATTCAACTGCACGAGAAAGCTGAGAAAGAGCTATAACTGGTACATCAAACTCTTTTGCGAGAGCCTTAAGAGAGCGAGATATTTCAGTTACTTGGTTTACCATATTGTCATAATTCTTAGAAGTAGACATAAGCTGTAAGTAATCGACAATGATAAGTCCTATACCATGTTCAGCTCGTATACGACGACAGACAGATCTCATTCTCACAATAGAGTTACCAGCTAAATCGTCTATAAAAATAGGTGCCTTTGAAAGACTGTCCAGTGAGTCTCGAATTTTAGAAAATTCATTTTCGGAAGTTAAATTACCAGTACGAAGATTCCAAGCATTAACTCTAGACTGTGCAGCAAGCATTCTATCTACAAGTTGTTGTGTACTCATTTCAAGAGAGAATATAACAGTAGGAGTGCCATGATTAAGTGCAGCTTGACGAGCGATATCCAAAGCGAGAGTTGTTTTACCCATAGAAGGTCGAGCAGCAAGAATAATTAGGTCTGACTTCTGAAGACCAGAAAGATATTGATCGAGATCATGAAAACCAGTAGGCACTCCACGAAGCTCACCCTTACTTTCATGAAGCTTTTCTAAACGTTCCCATGCTTCAGGTAGACTATCTTTAATAGAAGTAAACGCATGTCCTGACATATTACTATTTATGCCCATCATTCTTTTTTCAGCTTGATCTAAGATTTCAAAAACATTTTCTACTTCTTCTGTGAATCCAAGTTCTGAAATATCAGAACCAGCTTCTATTATTTTTCTCAAAAGATGTTTTTTGCTTACTATATCTGCATAGTATTTGATGTTTGTTGAAGCGGGGACTGAATCACTTAATTCAGAAAGATAACTATTACCTCCAATAGAATCTAACATTCCTTTCTCAGTTAGTTTATTAGAAACAGAAAGTAAATCGATAGGATCTCCTTTACTTGAAAGTTCAAGCATTATTTTATAAATCTGTGAATGTTTAGATACATAAAAAGAATCGTGGTTTATAATATCGTTAATCTCATGAATAGCAGAAGGGCGAAGCATTATAGAACCTAGAACAGCTTTTTCCCCGTCTATATTTTGGGGAGGAATACGAATGTTTGTTTTTTTATCTATCATATAGGAGTCATTGTATCATTTGTTTCGTTATGGTCAAAAGTCATTTTTAGTATAAGTCTGGGTATAAAATGTGCAAAACTTTCAATATTTTGATATTATATATACTATGTCAAACATTGATGAAATAGTACTAACCGGAGATAGGCCTACAGGAAAACTGCATTTAGGTCACCTTGTAGGATCTATACAAAATAGAGTTAAACTTCAAGACGAAGCTTCAAAGAGTTTCTATATGATAGCAGATGTTCAAGCTCTTACTGATAATGCTGATAACCCAGAGAAAGTAAGTAAAAACGTTATTGAAGTAGCACTTGATAATTTAGCTTGTGGTATTAACCCTAAGAAAACAACAATGTTTATTCAATCAGAAATTCCAGAAATTGCAGAACTTACAGTTTTATTCTTGAATCTTGTAACATTAGCAAGACTTAAGAGAAATCCTACAGTTAAGAATGAAATGAAGCAAAAAGGCTATGGAGAGAATGTCCCAGCAGGATTCCTAGCTTATCCTGTGTCTCAAGCTGCAGATATTTTGTTCTGTAAAGGAAATTTAATTCCAGTTGGTGAAGACCAGCTACCAGTTATAGAACAAGTTAATGAAATAGTTGATGACTTTAATCGTTTCTATGGAGAAACTTTTTCTAAAGTAAAACATGTTGTAGGAGATACTCCTAGATTGATGGGTACTGATGGTAATGAGAAAATGGGCAAATCACTAAATAATGGTATTTATTTATCTGATGATTTTGAAACTATATCTAAAAAGGTTATGAGTATGTACACAGACCCTAAACATATACACGTAGAAGACCCAGGTCAAGTAGAAGGTAACGTAGTTTTTGTATATTTAGATATTTTTGACCCCAATAAATCTGAAGTAGAAGAGCTTAAAAAGCAATATAAAAAAGGTGGATTAGGGGATATGGTTATAAAGAAAAGACTGATAAATGTAATAGAAAATTTAATTAATCCTATCAGAACAAAAAGAGAAGAACTTGCTAAGGATCCCCAAAAAATAATGAAAATCTTAGAAGAAGGAACTATTGAAGCTCAAAAAGTAGCAAAAGAAACAATGGCCGAAGTTAAAAAAGTTATGAGAATAAATTATTTTTAAATATTTATGAAATACATCCATATTTTGTTTACAGTAGTATTTGGAATTATTTATTGGCCAATAAATTTAATTCATATAAAGTCTCAAGCTTGGTATTTCAAAATGAAAAAAGAAGATATAGTTATA
>CAIJZW010000058.1 GCA_903825265.1 uncultured bacterium
AGATAAAGGTTTATACTCTTTGATTTTAGATTCATACTCTTCTTTGGAGTAAGGTTCATTAAAAAAATAATAATTTTTATTCCTTAAATTAATACAACCAAAACAATTATTACATCCAGTACAATTTCTAGAAAACCATACGTCACTACAACTTTCACAATCTACTGAATAAAAACATTTATAACATTTACTACAGTTAATGGTTTCATAACATAATTCAATTTCTTTCCCCATTAAATTATCTACACTATCCCTGCTACGATTCACAAAACTTCCATACATAAGATTCTCTCCGTAATCACTATATGTAACCATATAACAATTTTTTAGCCATGAAACCATATTTGTATAATCTGAATTTACCATCGTTGTAGATAGAGTGAACAGATTCATCATTGGAACTTCATGGAATAAATCGTTTAGTTGATTTAAAAATATTTTAGACGAATCAAAATCAACACCATAAGACATAGAGTCTAGTGAGTCTGACGCCCAACAATGAGAACAATAAACATGAATGCCTGATTCTTCTGAAAAAACAGATATAATTTTTTTATTACAATTTTCGCAAATTCTATGATGAAAAGCTTTTTCGTTTCTGCGAGCAAATCTTCTTATCAATCTACACTCAGGGCAAAATGTTGGTGGAGGGACTTTAATTTTCTCATAGAAAAGAAAGTCATCCGTCTCAATAGTAAAGTTATTTTTACAATTCTGACAATTCTTTGTTTCGGAATTCATATTTATAATTATATCATAGTTCTAATATCATTAGAGTATCAAAAAAATAACTATTAATTTATATGAATAAAACACTGGATCTTGTACTCGAAGAACTTTGACTCTTATGCTTAAAAGAGATAGGTTTCCCCCTATCCCTTTTAATACTATTATTTAGTAATTATCCTCTTTTTAAATAAACTTTTACAAAAGCACTTTTAAGTTCGGATGCTTTTGAAGAAAGTAATTCTATTTTTTCTTCTTTATCTAGTGATACAACTTCTTCTAATTTTGTTCTTATTGTTTTTATCTCTTCATCATTTACAATCGCTTCTACCTCCTTTAGCTTCAAATCAACTTCAGGATAAACTGCCAATAACTGATTGGCATCTTTTGCATCTGCTGCAGTTATTATCTTTTCCATTGCATCATGAAAATCTACAAGTGATACTGCCAACATTGAAAAACCATTTCTCTTTAAAATATCCTGAAATATTGGGCGGACAGATTCAAAGCTTGTATGTGTTTGTTTTAAATCTCCAGAATATACATTCTCTTTTAAAGAAGTGATCGTATCTGAAACTTCTTTTAAATCAGTATTAAACTTACTATCTGATTTAAATAAATAAGGATGATATGTGCTATATTTTTTATAAAATACATCATATTCTGTCACTAACTTATCATAGTTTAAAACGGCCTCGTCTCTTTTATCTTGCCCTGTATAAAACAAAGTTTGTTTATAGTAGTTATTCATCCGACTATAATCATCAAGAAAGATTTTTTTAGTAAAAAAATTACTTGCATAACTTCCACCAACAGCAATTATTAAAAATAATAAAACAAAAATAACTTTAACATAACTGGGTGTATCTTTCTGTTCTTTCGGTAAGGTATTTACTCCTATTATCTTATACAAACCACGGAATCCTGTAATAGCTGTTACTAAGGCAATTAATCCTAAAACATAAAGAACTATAGATAATAAGCCCCCTACCCAAAAATATGCACCTAATATTAGAAACTCACTTATTAATAAACGAGTTCCACGGTCTATCACACCTTCATTTTGATATTTTTTCATATAAATTATTATTACTTAATAGAATTCACCATTACTAATTATTATTAGGCATAGAGAGATTATTTAATTTTCTAAATTGTCCCTGCCCATAACCTTGACCCTGACCTCTATGAAGCCAAAAATCATTTAATCCCGTCATGTCTATGACAAAACCTGCTATTAATATAGATAGAATTAATCCTATAATTAATAATTTAAAATTTATCTTGTATGAAAAGTCATATTTACGAAGCAACCAAATTCCAGTTATTAATCCGAGGATAGCTAATACCGGCATCCACCAAGAGAAAGTTGAAAGTAATTGTTCTAAACGATACTCTCCCATTGGTCCATGAGATCTTAGATTAAATCTTGTAATACCAACAAAGAATATAGAGGTAATAAAAGAAAATACCAAACCCACTATTGCTAGAATATAACCAAATACAAAATATAATCGAGGACGCATTTTGATTTGTCCTTTGTGAATTTTACTCATTATCTCTTCTGTTTTTTTGTTTAATTCTTTTGACATATATTTTTCATTAAAATTTTAGCTCGACTAATCCTTGTGGCAACTGTTCCCATTGGGATTCTTAGAATATCACTTATCTCCTCGTATGATTTATCCTCTACCCCATATAAAACTAATGGCTCAGAGTATATTAGTGACATTTTACTTATACATTTTTCCACCTTGGAAGCTATCTCTTTCTTTTCAAAATTATCTGTTATATTTTCATCACTTTGTATATCAAAATCTTCTTCAAAAGATACTTCCTTGTGATTTTTCTTAATCACATTTATTGCCTCATTGTGGGCAATACGATAAATCCAACTTGAAAACTTTTTCTTATTATCAAAACTCCGTAAATTAATAAATGCTTTTATAAAAGCTTCTTGCACAATATCAGATGTCTTAGGTCCATCATGAACAATAGAATTAACATAGCGCATAAGTTTGGCTTGGTACCTTTCTACTATGACAAAATAAACTTCCTGATCTTTTGATTGGATATATAAAACTACTTCTTCATCTGTTTTGTTTTCGTATTCAAACATAATATATTTTTTAATAACCTTACCCCGAATAAATCGGGGTAAGGAATTAAAATTTATTTAGCGATTGTGCATCATACCCATACCTCTACCCATTCCCTGCCCTTGACCATTATGTAATCCTAAGCCAAGTTCTGTTCTTAATTTTTGAGCTTCGGCTGTTTTACCTTCTTCTGTTAACTTGTGAATTTGAGCAAACTTTGCAAAGTTATCTTTATTAACAACCTTTGTTACATTACCTCGTCCTGTCATAAGTTTTTGCCAAGCAGTAAAGTCATTACTATCGAAAGCTTTTTCCATTGCATCATGACGTTCTACTGTGTAATTTGGTCCTTTAACTGATGCATCACCACGATAAGCGAGTGTCATACTTGGAAGTATAACTAATGCACCTAGTGCTAATGTAGCTACTCCTACTAATCCTAATATTTTTTTATTCATTGTTTTAATTGTTTTATATCTACTAATACGACCTTTATATTAGTGATACAATTCATAACCGTTTTTTCTTTCATTTATTTTAACAGTTCTGGAGCATTGCTTATACCACCTTGTAAATCATAGATATTTTTAATTCCGCTATCTTTCATAATAACCATAGATTTAGATGATCTATTGCCCGAGCGACAATAAACAAAATATGTTTTTGAAGCATCTAATTTTTTAACTTCACTTCCAAAATTGGAATTCTCGTAATCTACATTGATTGCTCCTTGTATATGACCAGTACCAAACTCAGCCGGTGTACGAACATCCACTAACACAGCACCTGGAGTAGATTTATATTTAGAAATAAAATCCGAAGAATTCAATAGACCACTCGCACTCGTAGGAATAAAGACAATTAACGCACCTACTAAGGCAACAATTCCTAAGGTTATAAATATTGTCTTTTTCATATTATTTTAATAACTTATCAAATTCATTTGGCTGGAAACCAACTAAAATATTTCCATCAATATCAATAACAGGCACCCCCATTTGGCCACTCTTACGAACCATCTCTTCACCTTTAGACCTATCTCTTGAAACATCTATATCGTCAAAAGGAACTCCTTTACTTTTAAAGTAAGCCTTTGCATAGACACAGTACGGACAAGTTGGTGTTGAGTAAACTATAACGTTATGATTTTTCATATATTTATTTTTTATTATTAA
>CAIJZW010000059.1 GCA_903825265.1 uncultured bacterium
AAAATCCACTTGCTATATATTCCTGTATGTTTATACTTATAGGTAGGATCATTGAAAAAAAGAATCTCGCCAGAAAATCGGGTGTAAAACCAATTGCTAACTCTGGGGTGATTTAGAGAAGGGGGAGTTTAAATTAAGCCGCTTTATAGCGGCATCAAGAATACGACACTATGTCGCACAATATATCTTTTACGACACTGTGTTTAATAATATAGCCTTATTTAATCAATAATAATTATCCTTTCATTAATAATAATGTATTTTTTCGTCTATTCTCTTTTTAAATTGTTTATTTAAAAAGAGAATAAAAAATAAATCAGCAACAAAGAATGTTGCTGATTTATTTTTTATATTTGGTATAAAGTAAATTTTATACAAATGTTAGAGCTACTCCTTTCTTACTTGCTCGTCCCGTTCTTCCTATTCTGTGAACGTATGTATCATAAGTTTGTGGTATCTCATAGTTTATAACATGAGTTACTTCTGGGATATCAAGTCCTCGAGCTGCTACATCAGTAGCTACTAGTATATTGATTTCATCCTTTCTGAATCTTAATAGAGTTCTTTGACGGTCATTATGACGTTTATCACCATGAATTGACCCTGCTTTATACCCTCTTTTTATTAATTCAACAGAGAGCTTTTCAACAGAATGTTTCATTTCAGAAAAAATTAAAACTTTTTTGAATTCATCTTCTTTGTCTAAAAGCTGACACAATGTATCTATCTTATCTGCTCCGTTGTTAAGTCTTATAACATCTTGTTCAACATTTTTTGAAGTCTCACGAGTTTTAACCATAACTTTTACTGGATTACTAGTGAAGCGTTCTATGAGTTTTTCTATTGGTTTAGGAAGTGTTGCTGAGAAGAAAAATCCCTGTCTATCTGTTGGAGTTTTTTCAAGTATGAATGTTATATCATTAATGAATCCCATATCAAGCATTCTGTCTGCTTCATCTAGAACAATAGATCGAGTTGTAGATAAATCTATTTCTCCACGTTTTATAAGGTCTACTAGTCTTCCAGGAGTTCCTATTACGATATTGCATTCTCTGTGGAGACTTCTAATTTGAGCTGATATTGGTGCTCCTCCAACGCAAACTACGCCGTATATTTTCATACCACGAACAAAGTCATTAAATTCAGTCTCTATTTGGATTGCTAGCTCACGAGTAGGAGCAACTATTATAGCTGTTTCATCTCTATTACTTATTATTTTGTTTATTATAGGAATAAGGAATGCAGCTGTTTTACCTGTACCTGTATCTGCGATACCTAAGATATCTCTACCTTCTAATGCATGAGAAATTGATTTATCTTGTATTGGACTTGGATAAATATAATTTTTATTTGCTATAGCAAGTTTTAATTTTGCATCTATTTTAAAATCACTAAAAGTATGAGTCGGTAAATATATTTCTTCTTTTTCTATGACTGTTGATTTACTTATAAATCTAGAAACATCAATTTTTTCATATGATGATTTTCTTTTGTTTCTACCACCACTTCGACTACTAAAGTTTCTACCAGAAGAACCATTTCTGTTACCAGAAAATCTATTACCACTCGAATAATTAGGGACTCTATTTGAGCCTCTTGTTTTGCTATTTGTATACATATTTTATTAAATTGCGTGTTTCAAAATTAAAATTGAAACACTCATACACACAAGGAGTTTTTCAAT
>CAIJZW010000060.1 GCA_903825265.1 uncultured bacterium
AAATACTTTTTTCATATATTTATACTACCATAAATAAATACAGCCTGAAATCTTCGATTTCAGGCTGTATTTTAATGCTATTTTACTAATTTCACCTTAAATAATAATTCTCCAATTTTAACTTCATCCCCATCAGTTTCTTTAATCTTTATTTCTTTAGAACCAACAGATTTCAAAAGCTCAACTTTAAATTTATTTATTATTTCTTGTCCTTCATTTGAGGCTTCAATTTCAAGATTTATAATATCATTTGGATTAAGCCCTGCTTTCTTTCTCATATCTTGGACTGCTCTCACAAGCTCTCTATAGTTCCCTTCTTGTTTAAGTTCTTCTGTAATATGAGTATCGAGTTCTACTTTTAATTCTTCTCCTTCAATTATTTTAATTTCTTTTACATTTAATTCATCTTTAATTATTTCCTCGTATTCTTTTGGTAATTTATAATTAGTAATTAATAATTGACCAAGTGGCTGTCTAACTGGAATTCCAACCTTTTGTCTTGCTTGAAGACCTAAAGTTACAACCTCTCTAGCTTTCTGCATTTCTTCAATTGCTTTTATATCTATTTCTTTGATATCAATACCGTCAAAAAAATCTGTTAGATGAACACTAATAGGGTCAGACATGACTCTTAATTCTTTCCAAATATCGTCCGCAATAAACGGCATAAATGGCGCAAACAACTGAACTGTTGTTTTTAAAACAAAATATAAAGTTTGTTTTGCTTCAATATCTCCATCTTTGAGTCTATCTCTAGAACGGCGTAAGTACCAAGTAGACAAATCTTCCATAAACAAATCAAATGGTCTAGTTGCTTGAACTAAGTCATAATTTTTCATACCACCATCTACTTCAGATATGAATTGTGAAAGTCTGGATATTATCCATTTATCTAATATATTTTTTGATGCCTCACGTTCTATTTCTGGATTAAAATCTCCTTTATATAGATCATAAAATGTAGCAACGTTATCAAAACGACTTATTATTTTACTTGAAACTTCTTGAACTAATTTTTCAGAAAAATTTACGTCTTCACCTTTCATTAAAGTTGAAGATATCAAGTAAAATCTAAGAGCATCTACGCCGTATTTGTTAAACAAAACCCAAGGGTCAGGATAATTATTTTTTGATTTTGACATTTTGGTCCCATCCTCGGCTAATACAGTTCCAGTTGTTACAACATTCTCAAATGGAGCTTCCCCAAAAAGGATAGTTGATATTGTATGTGTATAATAAAACCAAGTTCTAGTCTGAGCTATATATTCAGCAACAAACCCTGCTGGAAAATTTTCTTTTTGCCAATTTGGATTTTCAAAAGGGAAATGATTTTGAGCAAAAGGCATTGAGCCTGACTCAAACCAGCAATCAATAACTTCAGGTATCCTTTTGTACTCATCACCATTTTCATCAACTAAAGTTATCTTATCTATATAAGGGCGATGAATATCAAGCTCATAATTATGATTATGAGGAAGAGGAACGAAATCTAATACTCTTATTTCAGCATTATTTAAATATGTTGGAAAATTTTCATCAGTTGGTAGTGTTTCGTAAGAGAATCCTTGTACAACATGGTAAAGAGCACTGGTCTCCCCTGCGTGCCCAACAAGAAGAATATTCTTACCAGAATACTGACCATCTATTTCATAAATCATTCTACCAACTCTATCAATAACCTGAGAATAATTTTCTCCACTAGGTAGAACTTCAAATGGATGATTTTTATATTGATTACAATAATATTCTTCGAAAGCTTCTCTAGGTTTACCTTGATATTTTGAACTCACATCCCATTCTTTCTCTAAATCATTATAAATGATTTTATCTAATGGATACCCTATTTGTTCACAAATGATTCGTGCTGTTTCTCTTGTTCTCTCAAAAGGAGAAACTATAACTACATCTATTTTCTCTTTAAAATTTTTAGCACTTTCTAATACTTGTTCTATTCCTTTTGGAGTAAGCTTACAATTATTAGATTCCTCGTCACCCATAACAACTTCACTAACATTACACTCTGCTTGTCCGTGTCTCATCACAAAATATTTATTACCAGATTTCTTTGTTTTTGATTTTAGATCTTCTATCCCGCTTACGATCATTATTTTTCCATTCTCTGATTTCCATATAGGTAAAGGACTTGCCCAAAAACGATTTCGGGAAATAGTCCAATCAGGTGCGCTCTCCATAGTATTCTTAAAACGACCGTCCTTTAAATGGGCAGGAATCCAATTCATATCTTCTCCTTTTTTCAACAAATCCTTCTTAACTTTCTGTATATTTATAAACCATGATGGCAAAGCATAATATAGAAGTGGAGTCTCACAACGATAACAATGTGGATATGAGTGAATTATTTTTTCTTTTGCAAAAAGCAATCCCTTTTGTGCAAGGTATTTAATGACTAAAACATCAGTAGACTGAGAATCTTCTTTTGGCTTTGCTTTTACATTTGGAAAATCAACAACTTCTTTTGAAAAATCACCATTAGGTTCTACGTGGCGTATAAAAGGAATATTATTTGCCTTAGCTAGATTCATATCATCTTCACCAAAAGCAGGTGCCTCATGTGCTATACCAGTCCCTTTTTCCATTGTAACAAAATCTGCATGCCAAACTTTCCAAATATTTTCTTTATTTGGCATATCAGTATTTTTGTAATAGTCAAAAATTGGCTCGTATGATAATCCAACAAGATCAG
>CAIJZW010000061.1 GCA_903825265.1 uncultured bacterium
AAAGAATCAATGAATTAAAGGATATGAGCAAGAATATAGAGAATGAATTATTAAAACAAAAATAATAGAGTATTTGACAGAAGCTTAAATTTGAAGTATAATATTAGTGTTAATTAAGTGAGAATCTGGTAAAATACTTTTATAATAATAAACTAAAAAACATGAAACAAGACCCAGGAGATAATCTTAAAAATAAACTAGAAGAGATGACAGCTGAACAAAAAAAAGTTATTAACGATAACTCTATTGGAGGTGATAATTTTGAAAAGGAGAATAATGCATGGACAAAAGAAGACGAAGAAACACTAAAAAATATTATAGACTCTAATAATGAAATTACAAAGGAATTAAAAGAGTTATATAAATTAAAAGAGAAAATTGCAGAACAAGAAAAAAATAAATCGCAATATGCTAACTCTGAAACAATTAAATATTCAGAACAAAATGATGATAAAAAAACTGAAAAAGATGTTGAATTAGAATATAAAAAAATAGAAGAAGACATAGAAAGCAGAAGACAAGAGGAGTTGAGTAATCCTAATGTTAGTATAGATGACTATATTAATTCAGAATCTAGACTTACAGAACTTGGTAAAAAATTAGCACGAGAAAACAAAGATAATGAATCAGAAGGAAAGAAAAAATTCTCTGGTATGTTTCAATATCTTTTAGGTAAAAAAACAGCAAAAGAAATACTAGCAAATCCCAAGGGCACTCCTGATGAAAATGAATTTGGATTTAGCTATCATAGCTATGGCGGAGAAATAAGTGATAAAGATTACGAACAACATATAAAAGGAAAACTTTATCCGTATAAAAAATTATTTGATGAAATAAATGCTAAGTACGACAAAGAGTTATCTGAACTTAAAGAAACAAAGATTAATTAAACTATAAAAAATACTTTATTATTAGACATAACAACAACTATATGAGCACAGAAAAACCAACAAATTTAGAAGATGTAGATAAAAAAATAGCTGAATTAGAAGAACGATCTAAAAAACTTGCAATAACAGCAGAGAAACTTTTAGCTAAAAAAGAAGCTGCTGAAATAGAAAAAGTTAAAGGTTTTGAAAATGCTACTGTTGTTACTCAAGAACAAGAATCAAAAGAAATTCCCGAAAAAGAAATTGAATTAGATAAAAAGAAAATAACATATAAACTAGATACTGAAAAAATAGAAGAACTCAGAAAAGAACTGGGTGCTACTAAAAATACAAACATAGAAGAAAATAAATCAAATGGCGAAGAAGACACTTATCATAAATTTGAATGGGGAATAGATAAAGCAGGAGAAGAGAAAGGTACATTTGATTTTAAAATTGGAGATACAGAGTTAGAGATAGAAGTAACTGAAAATAAACGAGAATATAAATCACCAATTTTAGGTTTAGATAAATTAAAATTTTTGGGGATAAAAGGAAAATATGTTGATTCTAAAAATCCAGATTGGTCTGTATTTTTAAATGTACATGATAATACTGAATTAGAAGAAAAAATAAATGAAAAATTTGGGCTAGATAAGTCTTCTGGTGAATATACAATAAAATATAAAACAAAAGAAGAGGCTATTGCTAAAGCAGAGGAATTTATAAATAAATTAGAAGAAGAAAGTGATAGCTTAATAAAAGAAGAATCAGACAAACGTGAAAA
>CAIJZW010000062.1 GCA_903825265.1 uncultured bacterium
AAGAAGAAAAAGGATGTACACGAAAATGATGTGGATTTCTTAATTAATTCTAGAAAAAGCGCGCTCAAACTTGTAAAAGAAAATAAAAATTTCGTTAAAATAGAATGTTCAGAAAAAGGAAAAATTTTATCTCGTGATAATATTCATGAAATGATTTACAAGGAAGTTAAAAAGGTTTTGAAATAATATGAAAATTAAAATTAAGAAATTAAAAGATAGTGCAAAGTTGCCTAGCTATGTTCACATCGGAGATGTAGGAATGGATATGTTTGCTATGGAAACTGTCACTGTAGCTCCTATGGAGCACATTAGACTTTGGCATGGATTTGCTATGGAGTTTCCAGAAGGATATATGGCTAAAGTTTTTGATAAGTCTAGTATTTCAAAAGCTGGTCTTCATACAATGGGTGGAGTTTTCGATGCTGGTTATAGAGGAGAATATAATACTCATTTGGTAAACCTTTCTAATGAACCTTATACTATAGAAGAGGGAGATAAAGTGTCTCAATTAGTTATAATACCTGTTGTTATTGCAGAATTAGAAGAAACTGATATATTGAGTGAGTCAGATCGTGGAGAGGGTAGTTTTGGAAGTACGGGAAAGAAATAATTACTAATTAATAATTACCAATTACTGATGAAAGTTTTAATTCAAAAAGAGATACAAAAAGCTTTAAAGAATCTTGGGATAGAAGATTCTATTTTTTCTATTGAACATCCTGATGATTTTAAAAATGGAGATTACTCTACAAATGTAGCGATGGTTTGTGCTAAAAACCTAAAGACTAATCCAAGAGAATTAGCTGAGAAAATAAAAATAGAATTAGAAAAAGATTTACAAAAAGAATTATTAAAAGTAGAAACTGCTGGTCCTGGATTTATAAACTTTTATCTCTCAAGAGAATTTTTTACTGAGAGTGTGAATGGTGTTTTGAATAAAAAAGAAAATTGGGGTAAAAATAATTTGCTTTCTGGAAAGAAAGTTATGGTTGAATATACAGATATGAATCCTTTCAAACCTTTTCATATTGGTCATTTAATGACGAATGCAATTGGGGAATCAATATCTCGTATTGTAGAATTTTCTGGTGCAAATACTTTGCGTGCAAATTATCAAGGTGATGTGGGTCCTCATGTGGCTAAAGCTATATATGGAATTTTACACGAAGAGGAATATATAAATGGAGGTCTTGGTAGTATACAAGGCTCTGTATCGGAAGTAGCAAATTGGATTGGATCATGTTATTCAAAAGGTAGTAATTTTTATGATACAGATGAAAATGCAAAGAAAGAAATTGATATTATAAATAAGTCTGTATATGAAAGGAGTGATGAAAATATAAATAAGATATATGATTGGGGAAGAGAGATAACACTAGACGCTTTTGAGGAAATTTATAAAATTCTTGGGACCAAGTTCAATGAAAATTGTTACTTTTTTGAAAGTACAATGGCTCCTATCGGAGAAAAGATTGTAAAAGAGAATATAGGAAATGTTTTTGATGAGTCAAATGGTGCAATTATTTTTCATGGTGAAAATTATGATAAAAAGCTTCATACAAGAGTGTTTATAAATTCTCAAGGTTTACCTACTTATGAAGCAAAAGAGATCGGTCTTGTTGTGACTAAATTTGAAAAAGAAAATCCTGATATTTCTATTGTTACAACCGCTACAGAACAAGGTGAGTATATGAAAGTAGTAGCGAAAGCTATATCACTTATTCATCCTGATTTTGAGTCAAGAATGAAACATATAACTCACGGTATGATGCGTTTTTCAAGTGGAAAGATGTCTTCAAGAAAAGGTAACGTTATAACAGGTCTATCTCTTTTGAATGATTCTATTGATATTGTATTAGAAAAAATGAAAGAGCGGGATTTATCATTAGAAGAGAAAAAGAAAATTGGAGAAATTGTTGGAGTTGCTGCTTTAAAATATTCTATACTTAGATCCTCGTTAGGTTCAGATATTATTTACGATTTTGATAAGTCTGTTTCTTTTGAAGGGGATTCAGGTCCTTACCTACAATACACTTCAGTACGAGCAAATTCTATTCTTAATAAAGCGTCTAATTTTGATTTAAGTAATAGACTTGAAATACCTCAAGATGTTACAGACTTAGAAAGATATTTATATCAATTCCCTGAGATAATAGAATATTCATATGAAATATTAGAACCACATCATATAGCAACTTATCTTATCGAACTTGCAAGTGCTTTTAATACTTTTTATGGTAATACTCAAATACTTATAGATGAAAATAAATATATGGCATATCATTTGAATCTTATAAAAGCATTTACTCAGACGATGAAGAATGGCCTTTGGCTTTTGGGAATTGAAGTACCAGAGAGGATGTAATTCTTGCAAATTTTAGTTTTGGTGTTATTATTTAAATATACGTTGAAAGGGTTATCACCCTGGAGTATTGGGAAGAAAGCCTTAATTGGTAAGTAGAACCTTTTAAATGAGAAGTAAACGAGGTGGTACCACGATTTATATGTGAAAGCATAGAAGCTCGTCCTTGTATAATATCCTTTTGGATGTTGTATAAGGACGAGTTTTTTTAATTATTAATTAAGAAATAAAAAACTACACAAATTATATTCTGAAAAAAGTCCTCGGACGAGGGGAATGGGAAACGGTGCCAGACATTTTTTCATAAAATAATTTGCTTCGTTTATTAAAATTATGGAGGAAATAAAGAAATCAGCAGGAGCTTTGAGAGAAGAAAAAGTTTTAGAGTTCTGGAAAGAAAATAATATTTTTGAAATGAGCCTTAAGAAAGATTCACCTCACGGTAAATATGTTTTTTATGATGGGCCACCATTCGCTACTGGTCTTCCTCATTATGGGCATATTCTTGGTAGTACAGTGAAGGATGTTATTGGTAGATATAAAACAATGAGTGGTTATAATGTTCCACGTCGTTGGGGCTGGGATTGTCACGGTTTACCGATAGAAAATATTGTTGAAAAAGATTTAGGTATTTCTGGTAAGAAAGCGATTGAAGCTCTTGGTATCGATAAATTCACTGAGCATGCTAGAAGTAAGGTTTTGACATACGTAGGAGAGTGGAAAAAAACAGTAGATCGTATGGGACGTTGGGTTGATTTTGATAATTCTTACAAGACTATGGACAATACTTTCATTGAAAGCGTCTGGTGGGCTCTTGGAGAAATGAATAAAAAAGGATTGCTCTACGAAGGTGTTCGTGTACTTGCTTATTGTCCTCGTTGTGAGACTCCAATAGCCAATTCTGAGATAGCTATGGATAATAGTTATAAAGATATTACTGATATTTCTGTTTATGTTAAGTTTAAAATTTTAGATGAAAAATATAAAGACACTTATTTACTTGCTTGGACTACAACCCCTTGGACATTGCCTGGAAATACGGCGATTGCAGTGAATAAAGATATTGAGTATGTAAAAGTAAAAAGGTTTAAAGGATGGAATACAAAAAAGGTCGCATTATATGATGAAGTTATTTTGGCAAAACAAATCTTTGAAGATATTTCAAAAAAACCAGGCCTTAATATTCCAAACGACCCATTCGCTTTTCTTTTTCAGAACACACCAGAGGGCTGTGAGGTCGCTGTTGGCCCAGTTGTGACAAATATAATGCCAGGATCTGATCTTGTTGGATTATCATACGAGCCAATTTTTGACTATTACAAAAATACTGATATGCCAAATAAAGAAAATATTTGGAAAGTTTGGC
>CAIJZW010000063.1 GCA_903825265.1 uncultured bacterium
ATTTTAACATAATTTAATATTAAAAATAATTTTTTATAAAGCTATGTCTTTATTAGGGGAGGATGCTGAAATTAAATATTATTTTTCTCCCACAAAAGAGTATCATAGCCTTTTAGTACACGGTCCTCTTTTTTAACACCTATTGTTTCTAAAAAATTAAAAAGTTCATCTTGAATTTTATTTCCATCTTCATTTGACATTTTTTCAACCTCAATAAAATACCCTAGGTCATGAACAGAATCTAAACATATTTCGTAATCTTTATAATTAGTTTTAATTCTCTTTTTATGAACTTCGACTGTTTTAATATAATCAAGTAACTCTATAATTTCACTAAGAATAATATCGTTATTTACTTCTATTTCTTTTTCTATGCAATCAAGTTCATTGCTACGATTTTTCTTTAGAGTAAATAATATTTTATTATTTTGTTTTCTTATCCTTAATACCGGTGTATTATGATACCCACTTTTAATATCTAATCCTTTTTTATTGTAGATAAAATCATCTTGTATTATCGGCTCAGAAAGCACGCAACCTAATTCTTTTAAATTACTTATTAGCAAA
Organism: uncultured bacterium; assembly: GCA_903825265.1. Taxonomy (GTDB): domain Bacteria; phylum Patescibacteriota; class Minisyncoccia; order Phycocordibacterales; family UBA9973; genus UBA8515. The sequence continues at coordinate 568 of CAIJZW010000063.1, forward strand.
TCAAAATCTTTTACATTAGCTTTTACTTCAATTTCATTCATAATTTAATTATATCGCTAAATAATATAAATTAATAGATTTTATAGATAGGGGCTAAACCCCTATCTGTAAAAGGGAAGCGCTTTTAATAGGGGTTGGACTACTAAAATTAAATAAAAATGAACCTTATCGATAAAGATAGGTTCATTTTATATTATTCTGCGGTGGTGAGATCATTATCACCTTCTTTGGTGATCATAACACGATCACCTGAAATTTTTAGGACATAATCAGGTAGTATCGCATTTATCGTATCTCCCGACTCCATCTTTACTCTCCAATAAGCATCTTTACCAAATAAATATGGCAATTGAGCTATTTCTTTATTAGAAAGCTCGTTTCCCTTAGCTTTCTTAAGAAGAGTCCCACTACCTACTTCTTCTGAACATGAAATTACAATAAAAATAACAACAATAAATAAAAAATTAAACTTTTTCATAGTAAATTATTATTAGTTTATACTAAAAAAACATTATTATCTTAATAGGTAACATTGTTTTAGGTAAATGTAAATTGGCTGGGAAACTAGGACCGTAAGTACACTTATCGAATCTTACAGATTCAGTACACCTTTTCCGTTCGTGCACTCACATGGAAAAGGTCTTCGCTTCCTAGAAGTGACTGAAGCAGTTCAGTCACTTCTCCCAATAAATAGAATACCGCTTTTGCAAGCGGATTTTAATTTGCTGGGAGACTAGGAATCGAACCTAGATTAAAGGCTTCAAAGGCCTCTGTCCTACCGTTAGACGATCTCCCAATAGAAAACATTATAAGGATACAACAAAAATGGTTATTTTTCAACTATTTAAGTTAAGAGTATAATAGTTTCATGTATTTTACTTATATACTTGAATGTGCGGATAAAACTCTATATGTAGGTTCGACGAATGATTTAGAGAAAAGAGTGTATCAGCATAATAACTTAAAGTCAGGAGCTCACTATACTAAAATTCGTCGACCTGTTATTTTAAAATATTCAGAAGAATTTGAGACTTCTTCTGAATCTAAAAAAAGAGAATGTCAGGTTAAGAAATTGTCACGCAGTGAAAAATTATTATTGATTGGTAATAATTAGTACATATATACTATGTATAGTATACTCCGAGAGTCGTTTTAGTATAATTAATCTATATAATATCTATATGTCAGATGAAGAAATAAAAATAGAAGGAGCTGAAGAAGTTCCTGCTGTTGAGGAAAACATAGAAGCTCCTGTAGAGGAGGTGACTCCTGAAGTAGCTCCTGAGGTTACTGAATAGTGTTTGTAAAAAGACCTCACTTTTTTGTGAGGGCTTTTTTTGTTTTTTATTTTTTTTCTTTTCTTTCTTTTATGTGACTCCCAACTCTGAGTCTTTTTTTCTTTTTTTTAAAAAAAGTATCGAAGTATTTTTTTATCACTTCGTAATCTTCTTTGTTTTTTATGTTTTCCTCAAAGAAAGATTCATAGGTACATTTAACTTTTTTGTACATCCAAAGAAGACTTTTATTATGAGTTCTTTTGTCTTTTGGGTGTAAAAAGATTTGATCCCCCGTATCAAAAATATCAATCATTTTGGTCAGGATTTCAAGAAGCAATTTTAAGTCTCTTTTTTGTGCTTCAGTGAAATTACTTACTTTAAATATTTTTTCCATGTTGTACGTTTTAAATTTAACCTAACTTTATATAAAATAAAATATTTGTCAAATATACTATTGGTAGTTGCTTTTTAAAGATAAAAAGGTTAGTATTAGTACATAGTAATAATAACTTGTCTAGTATTAGCAGGTAAACACATATATTTTATGGGAAATTTTCAAGGAGGAGGTAATAGAGGTGGAGGATTTAGAGGTGGAAATGGCGGCGGCGGCCGACCTAGTTTTGGAGGTAATAGAGGTGGAGACAGAGGTCCTGTTACAATGCATAAGGCTGTTTGTGACGAATGTCACAAAAGTTGTGAAGTTCCTTTCCGTCCATCACAAGATAAACCTATATTCTGTAATGAATGTTTTAGTGGTAAAAGAGGTAATGAAGCTCCTCGTCGTGATTTTAATGACAGAGGTCCAAAAAGAGATTTCAATGACAGACCAGCGCCTTCTTTCTCTAAACCAGCTCAATCAGTTGGAATATCAGATGATGTTAAGAAGCAATTAAGTGAAATGAATAATAGAATTGATCGTTTGGTAAGTGCAGTAGAAAAGCTTTCACAACCAAAAGTATCATCATCTGTTGTAAAGGTTGCTCCAGTTGTAGCAAAAGTTGAAGCTAAAAAGGTAGAAATAAAGAAAGCTTCAGTTTCTAAAGTTGCTCCTAAGAAAGTTGCAACAAAAGCTCTTGCTAAAAAAGTAGAAGTTAAAAAGGTAGTAGCAAAAAAGAAGAAATAATTTAAATAGTAAGTAGTAGTATTAAAACAGATGTTATAAGTCTTTCTAGGCTTATAACATCTGTTTTGTTTATGTTAATATATTTGAAGATGGAAAAATCTATTAAACTTTTAAATATTGATATTAACTATTTATTAAAGATAAATAAAAGGTCAAAAGGTATTAAACTTGTAGTTTACCCAGGTGGTAAGGTTATTGTGACTGTTTCTAGGTATGTACCTCAATTTATTATAAATAAATTTTTGATTAGTAAATCAGATTGGATAATAGAAAGGATAAAACATTTTTCAAAAATAAAACCTATTTTAGTAAAAAGTAAAAAAGAAGAAAGAGAAGAATATCTTAAATATAAAGACGAAGCTTTTGTTTTAGTAAAAAATAAATTAAATTATTTTAATAAATTTTACAGCTATAGTTGGCATAAAATTACCATCAAGAATCAAAAGACAAGATGGGGGAGTTGTTCTAGAAAGGGGAATTTTAATTTTAATTATAAAATAGTTTTACTACCTTCTGATTTATCAGATTATATTATTGTACATGAGTTGTGTCATCTAAAAGAACTTAATCATTCAAAAAGATTTTGGGACTTAGTTGCTTTAACTATACCTAAATATAAAGAAATTCGTAGAGAATTAATGAGTAATAATCTGAAAATTAATTAACGGATAGGTTTCCATTCTTTAACAGATGAATGCTTGAAAAGACTTAAATAAATTCTATTTTTAATAAAAAAAGTAACTAATGAGAACCATCCAACATTATGAGCACGTCTGGATGTATGGAATACATTCAAAGAAGATTCAGTTCTAACTTTACCAATACGAGAAAGCCTAGAAAACATTTCAGCATCTTCACCAACTACAATCTTTTCGTTGTACCCATTTAGTTTTTTAAAGCTATCTATTGGAATCATTTGAAATTCTCCTATAGCACTTCCTGTATTTAATATATTGTTAAAAAAGTAATTAGCTGTATTAATAAGACCAAAAAATAATCTATCAGAAAAAGTACTTGTTTCAGGAAAGACTTTTACAAATACTGTTAGTCCTACTAATTTTTTATTTTTTTTGAATATCTCTTTTATTTTATTAAAGAAATTATTAATATCAGGAATAGTTACATCAGCATCAAGAAAGAGGAGGTATTCACCTTTAGCTTCTTTTGCTCCTAAGTTTCTACCCATTGCGATATTTTGACGAGTAGTACCATCATAAACTACAACTTTATCTGCATATTTTTTTGCTATTTCTACTGTTTTGTCTGTACTTTTTCCATCGGAAACTATTATTTCGTAATCTCCCTCAAGTTGTCTTAATGATTTAAGAGTTTCTTCTATAATTTTTTCTTCGTTTAATGTTGGAACAACAATTGATATCATAAATTTAAATTTCTTTTTTAGCTAAATAATTATTAATATATTTTACAGATACAACAATGACTATA
>CAIJZW010000064.1 GCA_903825265.1 uncultured bacterium
AGATATGGAAGATGAATTGAAGCCAGTCTCAATGTATATAATTATGCATTTCATTTGGAATGCAATTAGAAAAAATCTCAAAAAACGTTTATTAGTCGTTGATGAAGCTTGGTGGATGATGAAATCAGAAGATACAGCTTCTTTCTTGTATTCTATTGCAAAAAGAGGAAGAAAATACTTCTTAGGTCTTGCTACTATTACTCAAGACGCAGCAGACTTTATGAAGTCTCCTTATGGTGTGCCTATTGTAACAAACTCTTCGATTCAGATATTATTAAAACAGTCTCCAAGTACTATAGATGTGCTTCAAAAAACTTTTAACCTAACAGATGAGGAAAAATATTTACTTCTAGAATCAGGAGTAGGAGAGGGAATCTTCTTTGCCGGGTTAAAACATGTAGCTATTAAGATTATTGCTTCCTATACTGAAGACCAAATAATTACTTCTGATCCGTCACAAATACTCTCTATCAAAAAAGAAAAACAAGATTTAGAACTGGAACAACAGGTAGAAGCAAGTAGAAATAATAAGTAGAGGTAAATAGAAAAAAATGATATAATTTATGAGTATGTTAAAGAAAAGTTTAATTTTATCTTTTGCTATAATTTTTGTTTTTTGTGCTTCTCTTACTAACGCTCAGGTAAAAAGCGAAGACATTTCTCTTACTATCAATCCTAAACAGCCCTCAGCTGGAGAAACAGTTTCAGCTAAACTTTCTTCTTATATGCTTAACTTAGATAAGGCTTTGATTTCCTGGAATGTGAACGGGCAATTAGCTACCCAAGCTGTTGGTAAAAAAGATTTTTCTTTTCAGATAGGAGAAAATGGGTCACAAACAATAATAGATGTAAAAATTGATACTGTCGATGGAAATACTATCAGTAAACAGCTTGCAATTAGTCCAGCCGACATTAATCTCCTTTGGGAAGCACCTGATTCATATGTACCACCTTTTTATAAAGGTAAAGCTTTATTTTCTCAAGAAAGTCCTGTAAAAGTAGTAGTTTTATTAAATTCAGATAAAAGTAATAGTGCCTCATATAACTGGAAGTTAGATGACAATAGTAAAATTGATTCTTCTGGCTATGGAAAAAGTTTTTATGTATTTAATAAAAGTTTCTTGGACAGAAGCAACACAATTGAAGTAAGTGCTTCTGGTTTGTTGGGAAACAATATTGGCTCAGGTAAAATAACCTTAGGAAACTGGGATCCAAAAATAGTTTTTTACAAAAAAGATCTAACTTTTGGCACCATATGGGAACAAGCCTTGGGAGACAATTTCACTATAAATTCAAAAGGTGACACAATAGTAGCAGAACCATACTTTATTTCACCAAAAGATTTAAATTCTTCAGATTTAAAACTAACTTGGACATTAGGAAATTCTGATATTTCAACACCAGAAACAAAAAATGAAATCAGTATAAAACCCGACACTAAAAATGGTTCATCTATAATAGGAATTACAATAGAAAATATTAAAAAAATGTTTTTAAAAGTCAACAAACAAATCAATGTCAATTTTTAATAAAAAAATAATCACTATCTTCTTTATTTTATCTGTAATTACTTTAATATTACCTATTTCTTCTTTTGCTTTAACACCAAAATCAAAATTAGAACTTGTTAGAGAAGATACAGACAATATTAATAATTCTGGAAATTATCAATGGATAATAATAAGCCACTTACCAGGAGCACAAATAGGAAGTGTAGTAACCTTTACTGTTGGGGAATGGAATAATGATACAAAATCTTTTACGGATATACCAGAAGGTAAACAAGAAATTAACGTCCAAGACCACATAGGTGTTATTGGGACGACAAATGATCTTGGTGTGGAATATTGGAGTAAATATATTTTATACCCAAACACTTTTTATACAATAAGAGCAAGTTTAGGTGGATATATCATCGCGTCTTATAGTAACTATACAGGCAAAGAAGATTCTGG
>CAIJZW010000065.1 GCA_903825265.1 uncultured bacterium
CAGCAACTGTAGCTTCTTCTGCTACTGCTTCTGCGACTACAACTTATTCTGTTCGATATATAGCTAACATTGCTCCTCTAACAGAAGCAGGAAATTACACTGCTAGTCATACATACGTTGCAACTGGTAACTTTTAATTGTTCTAAATTTAACCTATATGAAAATAAATAAAATTAAGTGTAGTCTTATCGTTTCTAGTTTAACTTTATTCGCATTTTTTGTATTTTATGGTAATGCAGCTGCTCTTACTATTTCACCAGCTCGTATAGAAGTGAGTGGTGATCCTGGTACTACTGTAACTAAAGACATCACATTGTTTAATGATAGTAAAACAGCAGAAGAAAAGTTTTATGTTTCTTACTCTAACTTTGAAGCACAAGGAGAGACAGGTAGTCCTCTTTTTGTTGAACCCAAAAGTGATCTTGGTACATGGATGAAGACAGATGTATCTTCTATTGTTCTTGCTCCAAATGAAACAAAAACAGTTTCACTTAAGATATCTATTCCTAAAGACGCTTACGCTGGAGGTCACTTTGCTGTAGTATTCTTTGGTGATAATCCAAGTGGTGGTCAAATATCTGTTGGTGCAAAAACAGGAACTCTTATTCTTTTGTCAGTTAATGGAGATGTATTAGAAGCAGGAGGTTTAGTTTCTTTTAATACTTTAAATCACAAACTTTTCTATAATTCTCTTCCTGTATCTTTTGAGTATAGATGGAAGAATGATGGTAATGATAGAGTAAAACCAGAAGGTAATATTTCGATTCATGATATGCTTTATATTCCAGTAGATCATGTTGATGCTAATTCTGTTTCAGGTAATGTTCTTCCTCATAGTACAAGACTTTTTAATATGGATTGGTCAAAAGCAAAGATTTCAGATGATTCTAAGTTAAAAACACCTGATAATTCTTTCTTCGGCAGAGTTTCATACCAGTGGCATAATTTTGCTATGGGACTATATATTGCAAACTTAGATCTAACTTACGGTTCAGCAATTAATCATAGTAGTAAACATACATTTTTCTTTGTACTTCCATGGCAGTTGATGTTAATCATGCTAATTATTTTGACTGCTGTTTTCTTTGTTGGTAAAATTATACTTAAAAAGTACAATAAATATATAATTGAAAAGGCTCGTGGTGGTATAAGTACTCCAAGCGACCCTAGTCATGTTTAAGAATATATTATCTTATAATAAATGGTGCGTTATTTGTTTATTTGTTTTTTTACTGGTGCCTTGTACACTAAAGGCTTATGATATTACTGTTGAAAAGTCTGTATTAATATCAGCTCAAGTAGTTCCGACTATTATTAATGATGGTGGCAGTGGTCATATTTCTATGCCCACCATAGTTAATTTTTCAGGAGTGGCTTATCCTTTTTCTAACATTACCATTTTAAACAATGGTAATGTTTTGATGAAAGCCACAGCGGATTCGCAAGCTAAATTTTTTATTTCTTTGAGTAATCTTTCAAGTGGTACATATAATTTTTCTATTTTTGCAGAAGATAATACAAAAATGAAATCAAGTGCTTTATCTTTTCCTATATCTTTATCAACTGGTACAATTGTTAATGTAAATAATATTTTTCTTTCACCAACTGTAAATTTAGACAAAGTAGAAGTTAGGAAAGAAGATATTTTAGTTATTTTTGGGCAAACTACTCCGAATACAAATATTGATATTATTTTTCCTTTAGATGGTGGACTTATAAAGAAAATAAAATCTGATTATAATGGTCTTTATAAATACACATTAGATACCACTTCTTTTAACTATGGTAAACATACATTGATATTGAAATCTTTTATAGAAGGAACTACAGGTGTATATAGCATGGAGTCATCTTTTATTGTTGGTTTTCTTTCAAGGAAAAGAGATGATTTAAGTAATTGTGGTATTTTGCGTGGAGATTTTAATTGTGACAGAAAAGTTAATATAATTGATTTATCAATATTAACTTATTGGTATAGACACAGTAATCCCCCAATTAAATTTGATTTAAATGGAGACGGGAAAATTACATTAGTTGATTTTAGTATTATGGTATTTAATTGGACTGGATAGTAACTAATAATGAA
>CAIJZW010000066.1 GCA_903825265.1 uncultured bacterium
AATAGTAAAAGCTTGTCCAAATCTAAATTCAAAAGGTTGATGTAAGATTTATCCAACTCGCCCAGATATGTGTAATGAATTTAATCAATGCGTCTTTAAATGATATTAAAGAAAAAGTAGATGTTACAGTTTACTTTATTCCAGGAGCAGAAGAATCTTCTATTAAGAAAGTACAGGATTCTTTATCTAAATTGCCCGAAATTAAAAACATCACTTATACTTCAGCAGAAGAAGCACTTTCAAATTTCAAAGATAAGCATTCTAATGACTATCTAACTCTTCAGGCTTTAGATGAGATTGGTGATAATCCTCTTGGTGCATCTTTGAATATTAAAGCTAACGATCCTTCTCAATATGAAAGCATCGCAAAGTATTTTGAAAATGATAATTCTTTGTCTAAAGGAGCTCTTACTATTATAGATAAGATTGATTATCATCAGAACAAATTAGTTATAGACAGACTTACTTCTATTATAAAAGGAGCAAAAAGTCTTGGCTTTGTTGTATCTTTATTCCTTATAATTATTTCTATAATAATTACTTTCAATACTATTCGACTTATTATTTATATGTCGAAAGATGAAATTGGTGTTATGAAACTAGTGGGAGCTTCATCTAAATATGTCAGAGGTCCATTTATAGTTTCTGGTTTCTTGGTTGGAATTTGTTCAGCTTTGTTAACTATTCTTATTTTTATTCCAATTTCTATTTGGCTAGGGAACAATATGACTGACTTTATCGGTATCAACTTGTATCAATACTATAAATCAAACTTCTTACAATTATTTATTATTATGCTCGGCTCTGGTATTTTGCTTGGAAGTATTTCAAGTTTCTTTGCTATCAGTCGTTATTTAAGAAAAAAGTAAAATATGAAAAAGTCACCAGAGAAAAAGGTAGAGAATAAATTATCTAATTGTAAATATATTTTCGTTGTCGGTGGGGTTATCTCTGGAGTTGGTAAAGGTGTCGCAGCTTCTTCTATTGCTCGCATTCTTTCAGATAGGGGGCAGGTTGTAACAGCTATTAAGATTGATCCATATATAAATATAGACGCTGGAACAATGAATCCTACAGAACATGGAGAGGTTTTTGTTCTTGATGATGGAGATGAGACAGACCAAGATATGGGTAATTATGAGAGATTCTTGGGTGTAGATTTATCTCGTGCGAATTATATGACAACAGGACGTGTTTACCAGAGTGTAATTGAACGTGAAAGAAATCTAGAATACGGTGGGGCTTGCGTGCAGGTTGTTCCTCATATTCCTCTTGAGGTTATTCGTCGTATAGAGAATGCTCGTGATAAAGCAAATGCTAATGTTGTTATTATTGAGATTGGTGGTACGGTTGGTGAATATGAAAATATTCTTTTCCTAGAAGCCGCTCGTCTTTTAAAGATCAAGAATCCTAAAAGTGTTTTCTTTGTTATGGTTTCTTACTTACCAGTTCCTTCTACTGCAGGAGAGATGAAGACAAAGCCTACTCAACATGCAGTTCGTACTTTGAATGCTTCAGGTATACAACCAGATATAATTATAGCTCGTAGTAATAGACCTTTAGATGATAAAAGAAAAGAAAAGCTTTCTATGTTCTGTAATGTTCCTGTTGATCATGTTATTTCTGCTCCAGATGTAAGTAGTATTTATGATATTCCTATTAATTTTGAAAAAGAAGGTTTGAGTGATTTGATATGTGATACTGTTGGTATGACTTGTGGACCAGTCTCAAATGCTGGGTCTGACAAGTGGAAAAAGTTTGCAGATAAAACTCATACAAAGAATAATGCTGTGAATATCGCTATTGTTGGTAAATATTTTAATACAGGAGATTTCACTCTTTCAGATTCTTACTTGTCTGTCATAGAAGCTATCAAATATTCTGCTTATTCTTTAGGTAGTAAGCCAGTTTTAACTTGGATTTCATCTATGGACTTTGAGAAAGACCCAAAGAAAATAAAAGAACTTTCTAAATATGATGGCATTATTGTACCAGGAGGATTCGGTTCAAGAGGAATAGAGGGGATTTTAAAAACTATTGAATATGCAAGAAAGAATAATATTCCTTATTTTGGACTTTGTTATGGTATGCAACTTCTTGTTATTGAATATGCTCGTAATGTTTTAGGTTTTAAAGATGCGAATACGCGTGAAGTGAATCCTAGTTCTAAAAATATGGTTATTGATATTATGGAAGATCAGAAAGATAAAGTTGAAAATAAAAAGATGGGAGGAAGTATGAGACTTGGTGCATATCCTGCCAAATTGAAAAAGGGAACGATTGCTCAAAAGGCTTATGGTACAGATATAATTTCAGAACGTCATCGTCATCGCTATGAAGTCAATACTTCTTATGTGAAGCAATTAGAAGATAAAGGCCTTGTTTTCTCAGGAACTTCTCCTGACGGTCACCTCTGTGAGATAGCTGAACTTCCAGTAAGTAAGCACCCTTTCTTTTTAGGAACCCAGTTTCATCCAGAATTTAAAGCAAGACCTCTATCTCCACATCCACTTTTCACTGCATTTATAAAAGCTTGCAAGAAGGGGAAATAATTACTAATTAACAATTACTGATTACTAATTAGATACTAAAATGCGTTGGCTTCGCCAACGCATTTTAATTACTTTTAACTTTTTACTTTATAAATTAATAAAGTGCATCTTCTCCATTTCGCATTTTACTTTTCTTTATTATTTCAAGAACTTCATCTTCGTCGTCAGTGATAACATAGAAATTAAAATCTTCTTCACTTATTGTTTTGTATTTATCCGCAAGAATTTCTTTGAAAACATTCTGCATTGGAGTCCAGAATTCTGTTCCGAAAAGTATCACAGGAACTCTACCTATCTTTCCTGTTTGTAAAAGAGTAAGAACTTCACATAATTCACTTAAAGTTCCAAATCCTCCTGCACAAAAGATACAAGCTTCAGTTACATATGACATAGATGCTTGTCTTGAAAAGAAAAAACGGAAAGGTATTTCTTTTGTAACGTAAGGGTTAGTATGTTGTTCACGGGGGAGTTTGATTGTAAGACCTATTGAATCTACCTTAGCATCAAATGCTCCACGATTAGAAGCTTCCATAATACCTGCTCCTCCTCCTGACATAACTATATATCCTAATTCTTTTGCGATTCTATATGAAAGTTTATGAGCTCTTATATAATCAGGGTGATCTTCTTTTAGTCTTGCTGATCCATAGAATGTAACTGAAGGTCCAAGAACTTTCACAGAGTCTAATCCTTGTCTGAATTCTTCTTCTATCATACACAGCTTTGCTTCTTCACTATCTTCTCCGTTAGAAGTAAGGCAAGTGTTCTTAATATCTTTTGTTGTTTTCTCTTCAAAATCATTTATATTTGTATTCATGATTACGATTGTACAGCAAAATGTCTTTGTTTTCAAATTGTATTTTTAGTGTTTTGTGGTAATATGTTGTTGTCACCTGATTGGTGGACTTATCTAAAAATAAATATTGCCAGATCGTCTAATGGTAGGACACCTCCCTCTGGAGGAGGTTATCTTGGTTCGAATCCAGGTCTGGCAGCTATCACGAGTCACGCTCGAGATGTATACACATGGATATAGCTAAAATTTATATTTTAATAGGTAATTTTATATCAATAAATTGGTCTTTTTTTGTTGGAACAGCTATTGCCTTAATTAGTATTATAATTAGTATTATTATATATGCGAGGT
>CAIJZW010000067.1 GCA_903825265.1 uncultured bacterium
ATTCTTTAAGCCAAACCGATCTATTTCCGTATGAAGTAGTAACTGGTCTTAGGACTATTACCGGTACACTTTCGGTATATAATACTCCTCCGTTTAACGGCATAGTTGACTGGGATGCTTATACCGCCTCTAATGTAAGCACTATAACCTTTACTATTGGAACCTTATCTATTTCAATGAGAGTAAGATTCCATAGACTTAATGCGGCCCAAGCTGTAGGTCCAGTAACATCGTCTATCGGATTCAGTGGTGTGACCCACCAGCTTGGAACTGTTTGGAATGTGTAAAGTACTTACGACGAAAATTTGTTGTAATTTTTTAGATAGTATTGGATAACGGTTTGCTTATTATTTACCTCCGCCGCGCAAGAAAGCCCACGTGCTTTAGCTGTGGGATGAATTGCGCCCTACCAAACTCTATCCTATATTATACAAAAAATAATTAAATATTAAGAAGGAATTTTTATTTATTTTTAGAATAAGATGTATAATGTATTATTAAAGGAAGTAATAAATATGGAAATACAAAATGTAACTAAAAAATATAAAAAAGGCAATACTACCATTTATTCTTGTCAGTATCATATTATATTTTGTCCTAAATATAGAAGAAATGTTCTCGTCGATGGTATAGACCAAAGACTTAAGGAACTTATTAAGGAAAAAGAAAAAGAATGGGATTATGAGGTTCTAGAAATGGAAGTTATGCCAGATCATGTTCACTTGCTTTTGGATGTTAATCCAAAAGAAGGAATATATAATGTCGTAAATCATATTAAAGGATATAGTTCCAATATCCTAAGACAAGAATTTCCAAAGCTAAGAACAAGACTCCCTACTCTATGGTCAAGAACTAAGTTTATTAGTACAGTAGGTTCTGTAAGCCTTGAAACAGTTAAACAATATATAGAAAATCAAAAAGGTAAATAATGTCAGTTCATGCATATAAACAACCTTTCAAAGCAGATACTTTAACTTTTGAATTAGCAAAAGAATCAGGCAAAATTTATTCAAAAGCTATGCTTTTGAATAAAAAAGAACACAAATCGTTTAAAGAAATAACAAAGATTATGGAAAAATACTGTAAGGAAAACAGAAAATATCTTCATAGTCAAAGTGCTCAAGCATCTTATCAAAACTTTATAACTAATCTTAAGTCTTTTTTTGAAGCTTTAAAAACCTTCAATAAAAATCCTTCTGGGTTTTCTGGAAAACCCAGACCTCCACACAAAAATAAGTTTATGTACAAAATAATATTCAAGAAATCAGCCATTCACTGTAATAACGGATATATGCTATTATCTGTAAAAAAGCCCTATGAACCCATCAAGATAAAATGGGCAAAGGATTTGCCCATTCCACTATGGGTAGAAATTAGTTATAATAAATATGATGGTTGGAATATTAGCTTTGTTATGGAAGAAAAATGTGAATTATTAGAATTAGACAAAAATAAAGTAATGACTATTGATCCTGGAAATAAAAGAACAGCTACTACTTTTAATAATGTTGATAGTGAAGTTACAACTTATAATGGGAAAATCATAATGTCCTTAGTTAGACTACGAAATGTAGTTGATGGAAGGATAAAAACAAAACAAAGCAAATGTAAGAAGAGAAGTAGATATTATAAGATACTTGCTAGAGTAAAAAGAAAAATTGTAAAAAGAATAAAAAATAAAGAAAATGATATTCTTCATAAGTATAGTAGAAAAATTGTTAACGACGCTGTAAGTAAAGGAATAGGTAAAATAGTATCTGGAGATAATTCAAGTACTCATAATAAAACAGATTGTGGAAAACAAAATCAAAAAATACAACAAAATCCAGAAAGAAAGTTAATAAAATTAGTAGAGTATAAGTTTGCACGTGTAGGTGGCCAAGCCGAGGCTGGCCACGAACAATACACAAGCAGAACCTGTCCCAAATGTGGTTATGTCAAGAAGACTTCTCCAAAAGGAAGAACGTATTCTTGTAGTAATCCTATCAAATGCGATTTCGCATATGATAGGGATGGTGTTGGTGCTATAGGTATAATGAAGAAAAATGTATCAAATGTATCGTTTGACCATAAGGAATGGTTGGACGTAGTTGGCGGTCTGACACCGCCAATAGGGGTAAAGTATCATAAGAAAACTCCTAGATTGTCTCTTGTTTCTAGTAATAGGAATAAGATTCCTAATAACTGTTTAGCCTCAAATGGAGAAAACAGTATATTGGGTAATTTTTCCGAATTGGTAAATTTGGAAAAATTAGAAGAACCCCACGTGCTTTAGCCGTGGGAGTATGTCAGGTTTATAAAGAATGGAAGAGTTGGCCAGACTTTTTAGGGCATTTTAGGTTGTCTTATTTAGAATTATCTAAAAGGGCTATAGAAAATAGCATTAAAGATAGACGTCATTATCGTAATTTTATTGTAAAGATGAGAGGAAACACTCGTGGAAAATATCCTTCTCATCCCGAATCAGTATATTCTGAATGGGTTGATTGGGATACGTTTTTAGGTAAAAAAATACAACAAAAGACTGTATAATAATTATGGGGGATACTATGTTTATTAATGATAATTCGGTAATTGAAATTAAGATATATTGGAAGAAGTCTAAATACAGATATACGGCATTTACTGATAGAGAAATTAATGAGAAAAAACTGACAGACCAAGAAAAATCTAAGTATAGTATTTTAACTATTAAAGCCTATGAAATGACATGGGATC
>CAIJZW010000068.1 GCA_903825265.1 uncultured bacterium
ACAATATATACTATATCAATGTATGTTGATATAGTATACCTATATATAATTAAGTGCAAATAAGAAGATTCAGCCATATAGGTCATGAACCAAAATTCTTTAATTTGTAAGCGTGTCGGTCTATAAACCAACCGCTGACTCTTGGGTGCCTACTGGGATTTGAACCCAGACTGAGAGTTCCACAAACTCTAGTGCTAACCATTACACTATAAGCACCATATGTCTAACTACCCAGTTATACCAGAAAATACCTAAAAAATCTAGATATAAACCTTATAGTAAAATTATATAAAAATATATGAGAATAAATAAACAAAAAGTTGTTATTGACGATACGATACACCATGCACATAACTTCTTTATAATAAATATTTGAATTAAGGTAAGATAAATAGAAAACAACAAACTACACGATGATACACCTAATAAAATTAAATTTATTGTATAATCATGAACATTTAAAACAAAAATTAAACCGAAAGAAAGTACTATAAACAAATAATATAGCACCCCTATCTTCTCAATAGGTAAACCAAAAAATTTTGAATAAGAAGAATAAACAACCCTGTCACATTTTGATTTATTTGGACATATAACTTTCTTATTTTTCTTTTTATTTCTATAAATATAATTTGAAATAATAAAACCTAAAAACCCAAAAAATAAAATAGACGATGTGAATATAATTTGCATACTATTTACAAATAGTTCCCTTTATTGGTATTAAGAGAGTAGAAATATTACCACTACTATCTGTACAATAATAAGAATTATTATTTATAGACAAAGGAACAGATAAAGCCCATGATAAAGAATCAGAATAACAAGATCCTGCTCCATTTGTAGCAAGAAGTAACGAATTCATAGAACTAGATATAGAACCTATAGCTCCATCTGCGCCCTTAGCATGCCCTAATGGTGAAAACAAAGACCCTGGGTTTGGATTAGTACAGCTACCGGTAGGATTAGATCTTTTACCATAAGAACCTATAGAATTATAGAAACTTGTGGCTTGTGGCTTGAAAGAAGAAATAATATTTTTAATTTTTAAATCTTTAATATTTTTTATAAACCCATCCATACTTATCTGATTACTTGGCATTACTATGTTGTTCTCTACATTTAAATCATAATAAGTAGTTATCCATTCTAATTCAACTTCGTTCCCTGCTATTCCACTATCATTAAGACCCAAAACTCTTGATAGAGGAGTGCTTAATGTAAATTTAACTTGATAAAGATTATCATCATTTTCCCCTGTCCATAATTCTAATGAATTTATCGTAGAAGAACCAATTACTTCATTTATTTTATTCTTTTGATTTTGTGATAAGTTTGTAACAAAAATATCTACAAGTGAATTTAATAAATTCTTTGTCGATTGACGATCAGAGGTTAATTCATAGTGGTATGTTTTAATTCCATGAATGTCATCTTCTCCTTTATAAACGGACTGCAAATTTTCAGTAAAAGATTTAAAAGATGAAGCAACATCATTACTAATAGACTCAGGAATTCCATTTGAAATAATATTATTAGAATCTATTTTTCTTATTAAATCTTGTATTTGAGGAGAAAGTTCGTTAATAATAAGACCTAGATTACTAGGTTCCACTGAAACAATAGTAGGAGATGGTGCATTTTCACCAATAAATTGAGTTAAGTCTGGAACTGAAATTGATAAGTTTGTTCCATTATATTTCAAATCACTTACGATATCATTCTTTAAAATGGAACTCTTAAAATTTAAGATATAATCAAAAACCGACTTACCATCTACATGATTAGTTGCTCCTTGAATTTTTATAGAAGCTCTATCTTTCTCATTTGAAGTAACAACCTCACCACTAGAAAGACCGGTTGTTATATTTGAAAGAGAAGGAGAAGAAATGTTTATATTTGTTTCTACTTTGTATGATTTTAATTTAGAAATATTTAAAGGTGCATTAAGAATTATATTCTTAGAATCTTTCTTAACTACAAACAAACTAAAATTAGATCCAGGAATTTTTAAATAACCTTCCACAAAAGCAAAAACCATTCCACTAATAATAAGAATAGAAAGTACAACAATCCCCCACTTTAAAAATGAGCGTTTCTTTATGGGAGCAATTATTTCTTCTTCTTTATTAGCAGAAATAACATCTTGAAAATAAGATGATATCATTGCCTTCTTAGAGAAAGAATCAATTACAGCTACTTGATTTTGAGGATTAGAAATTTCAACAACAGGAGATTTCTCTTCTTCTACTTTTAGAGGAGTAACACTAACACTAGGAATATCTTTCTTGGGTTCTACTTCTAATAGATATGGCTCAACCTCTAAATGCTTAACAACTTCTTGTTCTATTATTTTAGGTTCAACATTTTTAGGGATCCAAATCTTTGGAGTTTCTACTATATTTTCTACGGGAGTCTCCACCACAACAGCCTTCTCTTCTGCTTTTATTGGGGTATCTTCTATAGGCAATTTTTCTTCTATCTCCTTCTCTTCTATCTTTTCTATTATTTCATTTATTTTTTCTTCTGGTTTCTCTTCTAATATTTCTTCTTTTATCTCTACTTTCTTTTCTACCTCCAGAGGAGCATTTATAGGCAATTTTTCTTCTAAAGGAAACCCTGTAACTCCTTCTATGCTCTCATGATATTTATCGTAAACATTTTTTATTTCTATTGGTTCTTCTTTTTCCTGTACTTTATCAGAAGTATTATTATCCTTACCAGGAATAGCAATAATAGATTTTACCTTAGTAATACCTTCTTCTATATCTTCCATGTGCCAACCTACACTAGATAAATGTGAAATTATTAGATCTTCTGGAACACTCTTATCAATTTGTGATTTTATATACTTAATTAAATCTAGAGTTATCATACATTAACTATTATAGCATCTTGATTTAAAATTCATAGACGTAAATCTTTCTTGCAAGTTTATATTTACCTCTTTTAAGTTCAATCTCTTTTATTTCTCGTTTAGCAGTAAAATGAAAAGACATGGAAATAAGACGGGTCCCCCGTTTAAGTTCTTTATCAAACTTAGGAAGCAAATCATCCATAATATTTGGATAAAGATAAGTAAAAATATGAGTAGCATTTGATAAATCTACATCGAAAAAATCTTTTTCAATAATTTTAATATCGGAATTATTTTTCTTTTTATACCACCAGCTATAAATACGAACAAGAAAAATCGGAAATGGATTATTCTCTATACCTATATATTTTGCTTTCGGTTTATTTTTAGAAAGATAAAAAAGAACTCTCCCATCTCCACAGCCTAAATCATAAACAACACTGTCATCTTTCAAATCTAAAGCCTTCTCTATATCTTTTAGAGTTTTACTTGAAACAGGAATAAATGGTACTTTTGATTTAAAAGTACTCCATGTCCAAAAGAATAATAAAGATAAGGTAGCAAGAAAAATAATAAAAATTGACCAAGAAAAAAAGTTAAATAAAAATATAGTCATAATATTTGTGCACGAGAGAAGACTTGAACTTCCATGGGGTTGCCCCCGCTACCACCTCAAGGTAGTGCGTCTACCAGTTTCGCCACCCGTGCATTTATGTTTTGTTAACGTGTGAAGTATATCTAATTTTATGTTTTTTTTCAATAATTAAAAAACAGATCTTTCGATCTGTTTTTTAATTTATGCTTCTGTTGTTTCTTCTACAGGAGATTCATCTCTTCCGATTGTAATACTCTTTAATCTCTTCTTAACTTCTTTAACTGCTTTTGTACGAATATAATAAAGTTTATTACGACGAGTTTTTGATTTTCTTAATACTTCAATCTTGTCGATATTTGGAGAGTAAAGAGGAAAAATACGTTCAACTCCAACACCTGAAGAAACTTTACGAACAGTAAAAGTAGCTCCTGTTTCTTTACCGTGTTTACGAGATAAAACTAATCCTTCGAACGCCTGAAGACGAACTTTTCCTTTTTCTAAAATTTTATTCCAGACACGAACAGTATCTCCCGCCTTAAAATCAAGGTTTTTACGAGATTCTTGTTCTACTGGGGTAAATTGTGCTTTCGTTATTTCCATAGGGCATACTTTATCATATATAGCTATTTTAAGCAAGATATGTCTTTATTACTTTTTTAAAATCAGCTGGAAGTGGAGATTCTACTGTTTTTAATTCTCCATTTTGCAAACGGAAGGTTATTGAATTCGAATGAAGCGCAAGTCGCTTCATTCCAAGAGCTAAATCATTTGCTCCTCTATAAAGTGGATCAGAAACTATGGGGTGGTTTATATATCTCATATGTACTCTTATCTGATGGGTTCGTCCTGTCTTTGGATAAGCTTCTACATAAGAAAATTTATTATCTTGATTAAGTCCTTCTGTAGAATTAGTAGAAAATCTATTCAAAACTACATATTCTGTTATGGCGTCACGAAATGGTGGTCTTGCTCCACGACCAGCGGTCCACATACGAATATCATTAGGAGATCGTCCAATAGGAGCATTAATAACCCCCTTCTTCCCTGTTAAAAGTGAAGCCTTCGGATCCGAAACATGCCCGTAAACAAAAGCTTTGTAAACTTTCTTTATTGTGTGATTTTGAAATTGATCCTTAAGAAGAAGAAAAGTTTTCTGATTTTTTGCTATAAGTAAGACACCTGAAGTTTCTTTATCTAAACGATGAACTATCCCTGGACGTTTTATTTTTATTTGTTTTCCTTCGTACTCTACAATCATAGGTTCACCAACTTTTTCTAATGACTTATCGTAATCAAGAATAAGGTCCGCAATTGTTACATCTTTATCTTTAGTTCTTGCATCTGCGTGTACAGAAATACCCGCTGGTTTATCAATAACCAAAACATTCTTATCCTCAAAAAGTATTTTTAATTTCATGTGCCCTTGGTTGGAATCGAACCAACATCGACGGCTTAGAAGTCCGCAGTTCTATCCATTGAACTACAAGGGCAATTAGTGTTCGTTAAGGATTATGCTTTACTATCAGCACGAAGTTCACTTCGTTCACTTGTGCGCGATGAGGGACTTGAACCCCCGACCTTCTCAGTGTAAATGAGTTGCTCTACCAACTGAGCTAATCGCGCATACCTTATATACTAAAAACGTAACAATTACACGTAACACTTATATTATCATAATTCTATGAAATTTCAAGTCTATCTCAGCTTCTTTAATTTAACCTGAATAATTTTTATTATTATAGGAATAAAAGAAATAAAAACTATTAAAAATGCTATAGGTATTATATAAGTATCTGGATTCTTAATTAGACTACCCAGAAAGTACCCTGAAAGAGAAACTGTGGTAACCCAAACAATTCCTCCTAAAATATTATAAGAAATAAAAGTTTGATATTTCATTTTTCCAATTCCTGCAACAATTGGTGCGAATGTACGAATAATTGGAACAAAGCGAGCAATTATTATTGTATATTTACCATATTTTTTATAAAATTCTTCAGCGTCATATATTCT
>CAIJZW010000069.1 GCA_903825265.1 uncultured bacterium
TAAACTTATAACGTATCATTCTAATGATAATTGGTAAAAACGAAATAACAATTATTAAAAGTGCAATTGGAATTATGTAAGCATCTGGATTTGGAATCATTCCACCTAGGAAATATCCTAAAAGCAATAAAGCAGAAACCCAAGATATCCCACCAAAGACATTGTAAGAAATAAAAGAAAAATAATTCATATTACCTATACCTGCCACAATTGGAGCAAAGGTACGTATAATCGGAACAAAACGTGCAATTATAATTGTCGATTTGCCATGCTTCTCATAAAAAAGTTCAGCATCATAAAGACGCTGTTTCTTAAAGAAAAATCCTCTGTCTCGATCAAATAATTCACGTCCGTATTTTTTCCCAGACCAATACCCAACACTATCACCTAAAATAGCTGCGATAATACAACAAAATAAAAGAATCCAAATACTAAAGAATCCCTGAGAAGCAAAGATTCCAGCAGTAAATAGAAGTGAATCTCCTGGGAAGAAAAAACCGAAGAATAGTCCAGTTTCAGCAAAAACCATAAGAATGATTCCTATTATGCCTACAGTTTTTATTATTATAATTGGATCTAGTATCCCCATAAATTTATCTTACTTTACTTCCCGCCCCAACCTCTACCTCAGGTACAAGAAAAACCGGTTTGCCATCGAGTCCATCTATCGCCATCAGCATGCCATTACTTTCTACCCCTTTAATACTTCTTGGTTCCAAATTTACAATATATAATACTTGCTTTCCAATAAGAACAGATAGGTCTGGATAATATTCATGAATTCCTGAAATAATCTGGCGTAATTTTTTATTTCCTTCTTCATCCACTTCATTAAAATCAATAAGGCCCTTCAAAAGTTTGTCTGTCTCTGGTACAGGTTCAACTTCTATTATAGTCCCTATCCTCATGTCCATCTTTTTAAAATCTTCGTATTTTACGTATTCCATGTTTTTCAGTATATCATAAATTAATAAACTTCTTTTTTATAACAATCCTCACAATATATTACTTCTGGTCGATCTGGAGCGTATGGACTTTCAAATTCGTTATTACAATTTTCTTTCATACATTTTCGATACCATAATCTCCATGGATTCTTCCATTTACGACGTTCATAGTAACGACAGTTTGGGCAATATTTTGGGATTGGGATATTCATCCGGCGGTAGAAAATAAGTTCTTCGGGCATAATACGATACCTAAATGTACATTTAGTCTCAGCTTGTCCTTTGTTTGGACAAGCAATTATTTCTTTTATAATATCATCGGATACATCTTTTATGTCGAGATGTATCTTGTCACTTTCAATCGTTGTAGAATATTCCTTTTCTTCCGCTTCGTGCCATTTATATCCTTTTTCATTAACTTGTTTTTTACCCATAGGAAACTCTTCACAAGCTAGTGATTCATTATAAGAAAAAGGAGAAAATTCTATTGGAAAAAATTCACCGTATTTATAAACTATTCCTTCTTTATTTACATAGGGAAATTCGTTCATATGTTTTATTATTCGTGGTATCAATTCATCATATTCTTCCTTTGAATA
>CAIJZW010000070.1 GCA_903825265.1 uncultured bacterium
AAAGACAATTAGAAAAACATAAAGAAAAATGTAGTCTTTCTCAAAAAACAGAAAATCAAAATAAAATAATATTGAAACTAAACCAAGAAATTGAAGTACTTAAACAATTATCTGAAAAGTCTGAAAAACTTTTTAGAGAACAATTATTACAAAAAGACCAGCAAATAACAGAACTACAAAATAAACTTGAAAATATTGCATTATCTGCTGTAAGTTACAATTACCAAGAAGAAGATCCAAGGGTTATAGAAATATATAAAGACGACAAAGAAGATGATGAAGTTATTGATGTAGATGCAACAACAGTAATAATTCAAGAAGAAAAAATTATAAACCAATCTCTAGAACCTCTAAATTTACGTGATAATTATACAATTGAATACAGAGATGAAGATGGAGATATATTAACGTTACAAATCTTTGCAAGGCTGGAGGTAAGGAATTCAAGGCTTGGAATCGCTTAGAAAAAACTAAAGCCTTTCTTAAGGTTCTTTCTTCGATGGTGAATATAAACACCAACGACTTAATCAAGTACAAATCCGGTTCAAATTCTGAACGAGCTACTTGGGTACATCCACAGGTTGCTATTAACATTGCTCAGTGGATTAGTCCTGAATTTGATGTGAAAGTAAGCGGGTGGGTCTATGAGATTATGGTTACTGGAAAAGTAGATATTAAGAACACCAAGACTTACAGGCAACTCCAAAAAGAAAACAAGGATCACCAGATACGTATTAAGATACTTGAGAATAGATACCTTAAAAAGCATAAAAGAACTGATTACAAGGCTGATAATGTAATCTATATATTGACTACAGAAAGTAGTAAGAAAAATAACATTTATATATTAGGAAAGGCGACCAACCTGACTAACAGGCTATCTGTTTATAATAAGACTGAAGAGCATGAAGTAGTTTTTTACAAGGAGTGTTCAAGTGCGGAAGTGATGTCTTCTGTAGAAGGTGTTATTTTTCAGAAGTTAGAACAATATAGACAACAGGCTAATAGGGAGAGATTTGTATTACCGGAGGGAAAAGATATAAGTTTATTTACAAATATAGTTGAGAAGTGTATACAATTTTTGGAAGAAAAATAAAACTGTATTCCTATTAAATTTAATAAACCTAAGGTTCAAAGTTTTACTTTTAAAAATTCATAATTACAAATTTACCTATACTTTTCTAACACTTACTACCGATGATGTTATGTTAAAAATTCGAAATTATTTTTTGGGTATTTTTGAAGAATCCAGTCTGGAAAAGGGACATGATGTAGTCCTTTGTTTCCAGAAGTATGGTGTTGCTTACATAAAACAACCATATTATGTGGAGAATCTACAAAAATATCTGGATTATTTTCAACTTCATCCCAGTTAAAAGTCTCACCGATATTTTCACCAGTTTGAATGTTGTGACAGTTCTTGGCGAATTCTCCAAATTTCTTCCAGTCAATCATTGTTTGAGCGTACTTTTCACAGTAAAAATGATGAGTTTCAAGGGACTCGTTATCATCGTTCTTTTTATTGCATATGAAACATGTTAATTTTTTATTGTAAATAAGTTCATGGCGAGTTCTTCTGTATAGGGCGGTAGGTTTCCGTTTACCATGAAGAGGGTAGTGTATAGTGTAATGATTACTCATTTTCTTTGTAATGTTAGGTATAACCTCTGTAGGGGGTTTTTGATCTTCCTCTCCTTTTTTGTCTTCAATGTTACCTTTTTCTTCATCTATTTGATTACAGATACAATTTCCCATTGTTATATAAAAACAGTAATAAAAATTTCTAAATTCATTTTAATAAATGCT
>CAIJZW010000071.1 GCA_903825265.1 uncultured bacterium
AATTTTATATTTTCCATTTTGTTAAATATGTAGTTAAAATAACTTGGCCATCCCTACTAGCATTCTGTTGCCATGTAACAGTTGAAGTAATTAATTTCCTATCTACATCTATTGTCTGTATATTTATACTTCTAGTAAAAATATCAGTGGAATCAGAAACTCCAGAGAAAATCCATTGATTACCTAAAATAGCTAAACCATAATCACCATCAGATAAATTAGAAAAATTCTCATCTCTTATATTTCTAACAACTTCAATTCCCTCTTCTGCTAAGAAAGAAGCTCTTGCTCTTTTCCCTGCGAGAGAAGTACTTTCTTCGCCAAATAAAATTGATCCAACAAAGACAGATACTATCAATGAAAAAATAGAAATAGATAACATTACTTCTATTAAAGAAAATCCTGATATTTTTTTATTTTTTGGATTAATCATAAAAAATTAATAAAATAAAAACCCTTTCTCGTTAATAGAAATATTCTTTGTTTCTCCTTCTATAGAAGTGATTGAAATTATACCCGTAGACGAAGGTAGTCCTAATAATTTTGAGAAAGTTACCTCTGACAAACCTCCCGTTGTAATATTATCTGGAAAATTAAAAACTTCATCAAAATCAATATCCCTTGTTGCAAAACTTGCTCCTTTAAAGATTGTTATCGTTCCACTGGTAATAGAAACTCCCCAAATAGAATCTCCATCGATACTCTCTGATAAAATCTGAGATCTTCTTAGAGCGTTAACTGTACTATCTAAAGCTAAACTAAAATTATTATGATTTTGATATGACTGACTAATAGGTAAAGAAATACCCGCTAAAACAGCCATAATAGAAATAGTTAATAATACTTCTATTAATGAGAATCCTTTATTTACAAACAAGACTTTTTTGTCTTTAAACATAATTTTTAATGTATTCCATCCAAAACACCATAAAGAGGAATTATAACTGCAAGAGCAACAGAAAGGACTCCAAGCCAAACAATAACCAAAAGAACTGGTTCTATTATTACAGATAGATTCTTCACTGTAATTTCAGCTCTCGCTTCAAATATTTCACTAATCTTTATTAATGACCCTGAAAGATTTCCTGATTGTTCTCCAACGAAAATTATTTGTTGAATTGAGGTTGGTATAAAATGACTAGAACCATGATAGGAAGAAAAACTTTTCTGAAATGAATTACCTTCTTCGAAAGAATCTCTCAAATGAATATAAAACTTTTGATGCAGAGGATAATTTGTTGACTCAATAAGAGAATCAAGAGAATCAACAACAGAAAGACCAGCCTTAAGAAGTGTACCAAGAACAAACCCAAAACGAGCAATTTCTAATTCTCTTATTAATTTCTTTGTTCCAGGAAGTCTCAATAAAAAAGTCTGACCGAGATATTTTGTTTTTGGAGATAAAAAGAATATATAGATAGCAACAATAAACAAAAGTATAAACAAAGGAACAACAATAGCTCCATAGCTAGCTAAAAATTCTCCTATCCCTATAAAAATCTTTGTTATTAATGGTAATTTTAATCTAAGTTGTGAGAAAACAAGAGCAAGCTTGGGTAATACAAACCACGCAACTCCAATACCAACAAATAAAGTAACAGTAATAACTAAGGCCGGATAAGTAAGAGCAGATTTTATCTTTGATTTTAGAATTCTATTCTTCTGTTGTTCTGTTGCAATAATTGATAAATTTTCAGAAAGTCTACCAGATTTTTCACCAATCTTTATTAAAGAAAGATATGATTGAGATAAAATATTTGCATTACCTAGAGCTTTATACAAAGGCAATCCATCATTTACATCCTCAATTAACTCACCTACAACAGTCTTCATTCTTTCTGTTTTAAATTCACTACGCATAACTTCAAGAGCAGATAAAATACCAACACCTGAATTTATCAGAATCGCTAAATTCTCTATAAAGAATGTTTTTTCTTCTCCTATTCCAAAATTGAATAAAAAACCGCTTCTTCTTTTTTTATTTTTTTTAAACATAATTATTTATAAGAATGAGGAGGTGGAACAACTCTTAATAATTCTTCTATTGTCGTTATACCATTTTTAGCTTTCTCTATTCCATCTTCAAACATTGATCTAGCTCCTTGTTTTTTCGCAAGTTCCCATATCTCTCTTATTGTTGGATTTTTAATTATCAAATCGTGTATTTCTGGAGTAATTTTAATAAATTCATAAATAGCAGTTCTACCTTTATATCCAGTATTTTCACATTCACTACATCCTTCCCCTTTATAAAAATTAAAATTTTTAATTGACTGACCAGGAGAAAGATAAGATTCTACTTCTTCAAGATCTGAAACATGTTCCTTCTTACAATTTTTACAAATTTTTTGAACTAAACGTTCAGCTATTATAAGCTCTAAAGTAGAAGCTAAGTTGAAAGGACTAACCTTCATGTCTAGAAGCCTAGGAATGGCTGTAGCAGCGTCATTAGCATGAAAGGTAGAAAGTAATAAGTGCCCAGTAAGAGCTGCATTTACAGCAATTTCAGCTGTTTCTTCTTCTCTAATTTCACCAACAAGTATAATATCTGGGTCTTGTCTTATTATAACTTGAAGCCCCTTAGCAAAAGTTAAATTTGTTTTAGGATTAACTTGTATTTGATTTACTCCAACAATTTTATACTCAACAGGATCTTCAATGGTTGTAATATTTACTTCTGGAGTATTCAAAACTTTTAGAAGTGAGTATAGCGTTGTTGTCTTACCTGCCCCTGTTGGTCCGACGACAAGTATCATACCTGAAGGCTTCTTAGCTGTTTCTAGGAAAAGTTCTTGATTTTCAGAAGAAAGACCAATATCTGACAAAGAAAATCCATGCATATATTCAGCTAAAAGACGAACAACAACTTTCTCGCCATCAAGAGTTGGAACAATAGAAATTCTTAAATTTATAACTTCATCATTTTTAATATATCTTATAGCTCCATCTTGATATGAAAAGTGTTCATCTGTACGCAAATGAGCTTGAACTTTTATTCTATTTAAAATATTTTCATAATATCTTTTAGGTATTCTGCCTGATTCTCTTAATATTCCATCTACACGAAAACGAATAATTACTTCATTCTCTTGAGGTTCAAAATGAATATCAGAAGTATGATAAGCAAGAGCATCATCAAATATCTCTTCTACAATTTCAGGTGCTACCCTCTTCTGAGTTCTAATGATTTCAGTAAATCTTGTTTTAAGAGGTTTTCTGTAGTGGATGAAAGCAGAATCAATATCTTCTGCTAGGGAATAAACTAAAACAACATTTTTAGGTAAAAATATATTCCTTAATTCATTCAATATACCTTCTTTCTTAGGATTATCTGTAGAAATAAAAATAGTGTTTTCCTCTTCTTTAAAAACAACAGATCTATACTTCTTTGCTATATCTTCTGGTATTGATAATACTTGTTCTTGTGATGGAGAATTTGAACCTAGATCAGCATAATTAACCCCAAACCATTCAGCTATCGCTTCCCCTAACATAGAATTATTTATAAACCCTTCTTCTAGTAAATATTGCAAAACAGAAACATGTCTTTTCTTTGATCCTTCTTCTGCTTTTTTAATATCAACTTTACTTACATATTTATCACGAAGTAGTATATCTTCTATAACAATTTCTGCTATAACATCTTCAGAGATTATATTTTCATCTAACAAATAATCAACCAAAGAAACACCAACAGTTTTAGCCTTGTCTTTATATAATTTAAGTTCCTCTTTCTTAACATAACCCCGACTCAAAAGAATTTCCTCTAAATTTTGATCATCAAATTTCATAAAATAAAAAGATAACTTATATGAGTATATTCTATCAAAATTACAATATATATACTAGGATTTTTGTTGATAAATAATAAACAGCCGTCTTTCAAGACAGCTGTTTTATTTTTATTACTACTCCTCTGCTATTAGAAGAGCTTGATGTATTCCTTTTTCTAAAGAAATACCATTTTTCTTTTTCACGGATAAGTCCCAAAATACTTTACCGTTAATAATAGGATGATAAGTCCTCTTATCACAATTACATCTAATTGCGATGATTTGTTCTCCTCCTCTATCCCAGCAAATCTTATTTGCGGAATGTCCCAGAGGTCTATCAAAATTAATTTCTTTAAAAACTAAATAAAAAGATTGATCTGCAATCTCTTTATTTCCAAGATCTGGAAAAACTACTTCGTTCATACTAATTCCTCCTAATTTAATTATTTTTTTATAAAGAACACATAAAGATCTAAAAACCAGCTTTTTTTGAAAGCTGGTTTTTAGTAATAAATTAGTGGAGTAGTTTTATTAGCAAAAATCAACCTTCAAATTAAAAGTAAAGAAATAGAAACTTCCCCAGAAGCTCTTATTTAAATTTTGATTTTTGCTAATATCTAACATATTTATATATTTACATTTTTTAAAAACGAAGTCAAGAAAATCAGGT
>CAIJZW010000072.1 GCA_903825265.1 uncultured bacterium
AATCCACATCATTTTCGTGTACATCCTTTTTCTTCTTCAAATATTCTCTTTTCATTTTACTACTATCACGATCTTTCAAAAGACTAAGAACTATATTTATAGGCAAACTCAAATACAAAGTGATATCTGGTTTTGGAATCTTAAATACATTGTACTCCATTTCATCTAACCACTTCATAAATTCAGCTCTTTTTTTCGCACTTTTTATTTTACCACCTTGATGAATTTGATTAGCTGAAACATAACGATTCGCAATAACAATGTAACCAGCGTCTAAACTTTTACGAATTTCTTCGCTAGATTCCCATCGATCTGCAGCATACATAACAGAAGCAATTTTTGGATGAATATGAAGCCAATTATAATACTGCTCAGACAAACAATGTCCAATAAATTTTCCAAAGAAATTCTTGTAATACTCAGGAAAATCAACCATTTTTATTTTATAACCTTCCTTTTTTAAAACATTCATTAAAAGAGCAACTTGTGTTGTCTTCCCACTTCCATCTGTTCCATCTATCACTATAAGTTTTCCTTTTTGTTTTTTATTCTTGATCATAAAAATTATTTCCTGTTTTATATGAATTAATTAAAATTTCTGTAGGCAAGAACATAGGACTTGGAAGATTATCCATATCATACCAATTCCACTCACCTATTCTTTCTTCTGGATCAGTTTTAGTTTCTCCTTCATCCCATTCAGCAGTAAATCCTGCCAAAATATCATGACGGTAAGAGTATCTATTTACATTTGCAAGACACATAAATTTAATATTTTTTATATTAATTCCAGATTCTTCTTTCGTTTCTCTTGAAATCGCATTCTTAAAACTCTCCATATAATCAATCCTTCCTCCAGGCACAGAATATTCACCCGGTGCATGTTTACCGCATCTTTTACCAATAAGAATTTTGCCTTCTTTAAAAACTAACACTCCTACACACGACTGTGTATATTTACTTAAATCTGTCATATTATTTCCCTCTCAAAATTTTATCCATCTTTACTGCAAGCTTTACCATATCTATCTCTTTCTTTCCTCTTGTTGTTTCTGCGCAAGTACCAAGACGTACACCTGATGGATCCATTGGTCCACGTGGATCTCCTGGAATAGTATTCATGTTCACAATAATTCCAGCTTTCTCAAGCTTTGTACTTGCTTCTTTACCAGGCAAACCCTTCCCTTCCATCCAAGTATCCATAAGGATAAGATGTGAATCTGTCCCGCCTGAAATAATATGCCATCCTAATTTCTGAAGTTCTTTTGCTAAAGTTTTTGCATTCTTTACTACTTGCTTTGCATAGCTTTTGAAAGCGGGTGTATCTGCTTCTTTAAGAGCAACAGCAACAGCTGCAATACTGTTCTCATGTGGACCACCAAAAAGTCCAGGAATAATCATTTTATCTATTTTTTTATCAAATTCTCTTGCATCCTTTTTTACAAATATAAGAGCATGTCTTGGACCACGAAGAGACTTATGAGTAGTAGTCACAACAGAATCAGCATAAGGAAATGGAGATGGATATACTCCCCCTGCTACAAGTCCTGCAAAATGAGACATATCTACATGAAGAAGTGAACCTGAAGCATCTGCTATTTCACGGAATTTTTTGAAATCAACAATGCGTGGATATGCAGTGAATCCGCAAACTATGATATCTGGTTTTTCTGTCATGGCTAACTTTTTCAATGCTTCATAATCTATAACTTCAGTTTCTCCATTTAATTCAAATTGAATTGATTTCCATATCTTGCCTGTCATTGAAGCTGGATGTCCATGAGTAAGATGTCCACCAGATGACAACTTCATACCCATGATTTTTCCTCCCATTGGAATAAGAGCAGAGTATACAGTAAAGTTTGCAGGACTACCTGAAAGAGGTTGAACATTTACATGCCATTCTGTAGCCTTCAATTTAAAAAGTTTTAAAGCACGAGCAATTGCTAAATTCTCTACTTTATCTACCACCTGATTACCACCATAATATCTTCTTCCTGGATAACCTTCTGCATACTTATTTGTAAGTTTTGAACCTAAGGCTTTTAATACATCATCCGAAACAATATTCTCTGAAGCAATAAGATTAATAACACTTTTTTGTCTTTTTTCTTCTTCTTTAATTAGTTTCTCTATTTGTTTATCTTTCATATTATTGGTGGATAAATTAGATTTATAATAGGCTAATTTTAGCATAATACGAACAAACAAAAAAGCTAACCCAAAGGCTAGCTTTAATTACTAATCAAACTTATGACTTGTAATATTATTTGGATCTTTTTCATTGAAAAGAATTTCACTTCCTTCCATTACATAAATTTTACGTATTGGAATTTCAAGCATTTTAGTCCAACAATCCTTACAAGCCCACCAATGACCCCAAAGATATAAATCAAATTGATCGTTTTTATCAAAACCTTGTTTGATTAAATTCTTAGAAGCACGATATTCTGCATGGTGATCCCCTGCGGCACAACCAGGGCAAATCCAATACTTTTTTCCAGAAGGAATTTTTAACATCCTTCTAAAACAATATTTTTTATGAATATTAATTAAAAAACTATTTGTTAAAGGAGCTTTATTAATATCCTTTGAAACAATCTTATTGTCAGAAACTCTAACAACTACTGCCCCAGTTGGCATACGCCTATCTGTAGAGTTTTTCCATGCAATGTCCTTTGCTTCCTTCATAAAAGGATTATTTGAAGAAACATAAAATATCTCTTTACCTTCTGGTAAATAAGGATATTTAATTTTGTTTTCCTTTTTTTTTGTATCTGTTTCCATATTGTTTATATTTTTGTATACTATACAGTATGACAACATTCGACGCAATATATAAAAATTTAATAAAAAAAATAATGGAAGAAGGGATAGAAGAATTAAATGAAAGAACAGGTCATAAAATAAAAATACTACCTGGATTAACTTTCCAAACGGATATAGAGAAAGATGGTTTTCCAGTATTAACCCTTCGCAAAAATCCTATAAAATCTCCTATTGCTGAACAAGTATGGTTCATAACCGGAGATAAAGATACAGAGTTTTTAAGAAAATATACAAAAATGTGGGATGAGTTCATAGAAGAAGATGGAACTATAACTTCTGCTTATGGATACAGATGGCGTCATCATTTCGGAAGAGATCAACTCGACCAGCTTGTTAAACATTTAACCGAAGAACCTCACTCAAGACAAGGAGTTGTTATTACTTGGGATCCTGCTGATGATGGATTATACGGAAAAGGATTAAAAGCAACTTATAAAAAAAATGCCCCTTGCCCATTCGCCTTTACTGTAAATATTATAGGAGGGAGATTACATCTTCATAATATAATACGTTCAAATGACATGATGCTTGGATGTCCATTTGATACTTTTGGTTTTTCTTTACTTATGTGTACTCTTGCCCAAAAGCTTGGAGTAAAACCTGGAATATATACTCATACTATATCTAATGCTCATATATATGATAATCATTACGAAGGAGCATTAGAACTTATAAAAAGAGAAAATAATCATCAAAATATTTTTCCAAAATTACCAGAGAATATTTATGATCGTGCAGAAAAAAGAGATGAAACATTAATTGATGAAATTTATCAATCTTTCGCACCATTTTTCAAGCCAAGCGAACCTATAATGGGGCTTGATATAATTAAATAACTATATGATTTTATCTATAATTTCAGCAATAGCAAATAATAACGAAATAGGAATGAAGAATGAACTTCTATGGGATTTACCTATAGATATGAAGCATTTTAGAGAAACAACAACTAATCATCCTGTAATAATGGGGCAAAGAACTTTTGAATCTTTAGGAACTGATTCAAATGGATTAGCAGGTAAACCATTACCCAACAGAAGAAATATAGTACTGACACTTGATAAAAACTTCGAAAGAGATAACGTTGAAACGTATTATTCTATTGAAGAATTAGAAAAAGCTTTAAATGATACTATGGGTAAAGATGAAGAAGCTTTCATAATTGGAGGTGGACAAATATACAAACTTTTTATAGAAAAAGCAGATAGATTATATATAACCCATGTGAACGAAGAATTCAAAAATGCAGATACTTTCTTCCCTATTATAGACAAAGATAAATGGGGAAAAATATCAGAAGACAAACACATCAAAGACGAGAAAAATATTTATGATTGTAATTTTGTAATTTATAAAAGAAAATAAAAAAGAGGTTGTACATCTATAAAAATGTACAACCTCTTTTTTATTTTCATAATCATGGATCTATATCTGTCTTTACCCTTATATGTATATCTTTCCCATCTGGAGTTTTCGATTTTATATATTTACGATTTTTATTTATTTCTATCTTTCTCAAAAGCTCTTTCTCTAAATCATAACCTAGTATTTCACAAATCCCGAGTAAAAAGATTGCAACATCAGCAAATTCTTCAGCTACCCCATCTTGATTCTTATTAAATTTAGAAAATGCTTCAGAAAGCTCTTCGTGCGCACGACAAAATTCAATTGCAACATCAGTAGTATTGAAACCTTTTTCTCTCTTATTTCTCAAAACTTCTTTCTGTAATTCATTCAAATTTACCATAGGTTTATTATATTACATTTACCAGAAATATGCGACTAAAGCCCTTCTGGCATCTCTTCTAGTTTAATAGTAATAACTTTACCAACACCTTTTGAAATAATCTTAAATGTAACTTTTTCTCCTATCTTCTTAGCTCGAATCAAAGAGATAAAATCATTTGTTGCATTGATAGCTTCCCCATCCATAGAAAGTATAATATCTCCTTCTGTGATACCCGCTTTATCTGCTGGAGAACCAACAACAACTGCTACATCTTTATCTGTTTCTCCCTTCTGAACTAAAATTCCATAATCTATAGGCAGATTTAATTTTGCTTTCAAGTCTTGAGTAATATTTATATAACGAATTCCTACATAAGGACGAGATATTTTACCTGTCTTTTTTACTTGATCAATCACAGTCTTTACACTATTTATAGGAAGAGAAAATCCTATACTAGAAGAACCTTCTGCTAGTGCTACGTTTATACCTACAACATCTCCTGCAAGGTTAAGTAATGGACCACCAGAATTACCTGGATTTATAGCGGCATCTGTTTGAATAACTTTATAAAGAAATTCTTTAAATCCATTATCTCCTGAAGCTAAAAGACTTCGAGAAAGCCCTGAGACAACCCCCGCAGAAACAGTATTCTTAAATTCACCTAAAGCATTCCCTATTGCAACAACACTTTGCCCAACAAGAAGATCATCTGAATTAGATAATTTTAAATATGTTAAATTTTTTGCATCAATCTTAATAATAGATACATCTAAAACGGGGTCACTCGCTAAAACTTTTGCACTATATTCTTTCCCATTATTTAAGAGAACCTTATAGCTAACATCTTTCTGGTCAACAACATGTCTATTTGTAACAATCATTCCATCTGATGAAATAAGGAAGCCTGAACCACTACCTACTTGTTTACTCTCTGTACCATTGGGAGTATAAACAGGTGTTTCAATAAAAACATTAGGAACAGATGATTCTTTCTTTTCATAACTTATATCATATTTAGTTACATCTTTATTTAAAACAATAGACACAACAGCTGGTCTGGCTTTCTTAACAGCAGTCACAACAGTCTCCTCTTCTTTCTTTGCTTCCGCTACTAAGATAGGAGTAACTTCCTTTTCAACAATAACCGGTTCACTTTTTACTATCTTTGTTTGAGGTATATAATTATTTGCAATAAAATTAAAAACTCTTGTACGATAGTGCCAAACAACTAAAGATAAAATTCCAATAGTTACAAGTATTGTTGCAAAACTAATAAAAAATATCTTTAAAATTTGAGAATTAAAAATGGTTTTAACTTTTTTAAAAATAAAAAAATACTTTTTCATATAGATGAATTAAAAATTATCGAATAATAAAGAACCCTAATATCATCGCAGTAAAATTCAATATTGTATGGGCTATAGAAATCAAAGGTAAATTTTTATATTGATAATACATCCAAGCAAAACCAATCCCTGCAATGAAAGTCATCGGTAAAACAAAAATAGAATTCATATATATAACATGCATCATTGCAAAAACAGAAGCATTTATAAGAATAATAAATATAGGACTACTAAAAACACGACAAAGCATATTCATAAGAATACCTCTAAATATAATTTCTTGAAGAATACTAATGGGTATGAACAAAAGAAGGAACTTTACATTTCCCCACCATTCTAAGAAAGGACTATGTGGAACAACCTGTGAAAGCCAAAAAAGAAAAAACACCCCTCCAATAGTAAAAAGTGAATAAGGAACTATATCTTTCATAAAATCTTTTCTTATTCCTAAATCTTCATATGTCCATTTTGCATGTTTAACAATTCCATATAGTAATAAAGCTACACCAAAAAGTAATATAAAACGGGCATTACCAGGTAAAATTTTAAAATATAAAAGCAATACAGGAAAAACATATAAATATAATATTTGAACCCATAGAATCTCTCTTCCCTTTTTTGTATTATCCATAATTTTATTATACTATAGAGATGTGGTTAAACTCAAATATATATTAATACTTGTTTTACTATTTACTTCTACTGTAAAGATAGAAGCTCTTGATATTCAATATGGAAATATTAAAGGATATAAAGGATCTGAAGTATTAATAGAATATTATGGTATTGGCAAAAGAAATAACTATATCTGTAATATAACAAGCTCTAAATGTAATCCTACAAAAAAGACAATTCTAGGAAAAGCAGATACTCCTATTTTTAAAAATTCTATTAAATTAGAATTAAAAGAAAAAGAGGCTAATCATGCAGTGCTCTCAAAATCTGGTAATTGGTTGGCTTATTATATTCCAGCAAAAGAACCTTCAAATAATAGAACTTACGTTTTAAAAAATGTAAAAGATAACCGTAATTATATAATTAATGGAGGGGTATCATATTGGGACCTAGTAAACGAACAAAAGAAAATTTTTGAATTTTCCCCAGATGAGAAAACTCTTATATATACAGACGACAAAGATGATACGTTGTCATTATATAAAGTTGATTTAAGGTCTTTAAAAGATACAAAAATAGAAAGTATTAAAATAGAAACTAAAGCTTTTAATATAGGAACTTTCACATTGTTTGATTCTGAAAATATATATTATGTAGGAAATACAAAAGAAAGCCCTTATGAATGGTCACTTTATCTTTTAAATTTAAAAACAAATAAAGATAAAATGATAGAAACATATGTATCTTACCTTGATAGTATTACAAAAATAGGTTCTTCTATTGTTTTTAATCGCCTACAAGAAAAAGGTTACGGCCCAGAAATATATAATCCAAAAATAAATAAAATTTCTTATTTTAAAATTCCTAACATAAATACAAAGAAAAATATTGTAAATGAAAAATACATAAAAATAGGAAACTCAGATTCTATTGTTATGACTCCCCCATCTTATGATTCAAAGAAAACATATCCTGTTTTAATATGGCTTCATGGTGGACCATTAAGACAAACGAGTCTAGGGTACCATCCATATCATAGTTATGGTCTTTATGATGCAATGCTAAAATTATTACAGAAAAATAATGTAATAATTATTAAACTAGGATATAGAGGAAGTTTTGGCGATGGAAGAGCTTACTCTGAATCCATAAAAGGTTCAGTTGGTAAGGGTGATATAGAAGATGTTATGGGAGCAGTTTCATATATAAAGAATCAATACCATACAAATGACATTTATTTAGCAGGTAATAGTTATGGAGGATATATGTCTCTTAAGGTTGTTGTGGAATATCCTGATACTTTTAAAAGTGTTTTTTCTATTAATGGCGTAACTGATTGGGAAAGCTTACTTGTAAAAATGCAAAATTCTATATTTAATACGCAGTTTAATGGATTACCAAATAATACAAATAGGAATCTTTATGATCAAGCTTCAATTATAAATAAAATAGGAAATTTAGGAAATCAAAGAATAGAAATAATCCAAGGTGAAGCTGATCGTACTATCCCCCCTTGGCAAGCAACACTATTAGCGAACAAACTCAAAGAAGCAAAAAAGAATGTAAACTTAGTTACATACAAAGGAGAAGATCATGTTTTCGCAAATAAGAAAAATATTAGTGATGTATGTGTAAGAATGTTTGGATTAGTAGGAATCAAAGCAGATAAAGAATGTACAAATTAAAACAGGGATTGAAACAGGGGTTGTACCGCCACGTAAGCGGTCCAACCCCTGTTAGTTTATTTTATTACATCTAATTTATTTTCACTGGTACTGGCATTGTTGGTCTCATTTGGATAGATGTTGCACTGACACTTCCATCTGGATTAGTTGTTCCTGTAACCATTACAGATTTACCAACTATCATATCAGAGATTGAACCATCAACTGTCTTTTCAACTTTAGAAGCAGGAGAAAACAAAACAATTCTTGATCCACCATCACGAAGTTTAATCGTCATACTTGTATCATCTTTTGAAAGAATTTCACCATTAATAAAACCACCACCCTGCCCACCTCTCATACCCTGAATCTTTCCTCCACCATTCTGATTAAATCCTCCTTGATTAAAACCTTGTCTACTAGAAGAAAGATCTATGCTATTTTTACTTTGGCCATATTTCATACCACCCCAAAAACTAACAAAAGCCATAACAACACAAACAGCAACACTAATACTTACAATACTTTTTTTATTTTTCATATATTTTATTTTTAATTAATAATATAACTAGTTTCATAAATAATCTTTTTGAAGGGGCGTGCGCAAGGCTGTCGAGCCGAGCAATGAAGAAATTTTCAGCAGAAAATTATCTGGACCCTTCAAGAAGATTATTTATGGAACTAGAGGTACAACCGCTGAGGCCAGTTTGCGGTTGGACCTCTAATCTATTCATATCTTAGTGCTTCAATCGGATTAAGTTTTGACGCACGCTGTGCTGGATAATAACCAAAAACAATTCCAATAAAAGCAGAGACACCAAAAGCTAATAATACTGAGGAAATAGAAACTTGTGCCTGAAGGAT
>CAIJZW010000073.1 GCA_903825265.1 uncultured bacterium
GATCTAGCATAAAATATACCATGAATACACAAGCAATAAGCATTATAACTACAATTGAGTAATTCATTATTTTTTCAAACATAACTGGTATCTCCATTTATAAAATCATTTGTAATAAAATGAGAGTTATCAGGTAAAATTAAACCAGAAGATGCAAATAAAGTTCTTATATTTATACTTAAAAATACAAAGGTAACTATAGGTAATAAAACAAAAAGTTGCAATCTATACTTTTTCATAAAACTATTATACTATTTTAATTATTCAAAAACTACTCAAATAAAAAACCTACTGTCATAATAACAGTAGGCTTTTTGATTAGAAAAATGAATTTCACTTTTTAATTACGGCATCTTGTATATGACCATGACAGCATATGCCATCTTCAAAGTGAGTACCACACACACAACACCGGTTTCCAAAACCTGAATTTAAACCTGAATTTAACAAAAAAGAAATTTTGTGCTTTTTTTTTCGGGACTTTTTTCATATTTTTCCTCCTTTTTTAAATTAATGAACCAATTTAATCTATTTTAATTATAACATAAATAAATCATAAATCAAGTAATTATATAATATCTAAATATAAAAAATACATTCATCAAAAGATGAATGTATTTTTTATATTATTTAATATTATTCAACAGTAAGAATACCACGCTGACCAAGAGAACGATGATTAAACTTACTACAATAGAACTCATAACTACCAACTTTATCTGCTGTAAATTCTACTAATGTAGTTGCTTTCTCTGGAGTTTCTACATTTATATTATATTTATCAATAACAAAGTTATGTGTACCTGAAGTATTGGTAATATATATCTTTACTTTATCTCCCTTCTTCACCTTTATTTCATTTAAAGAAAAATGAGCAGACATAACTTTACCATTCTTTTCCATCCAAGAATTCATTTTAAATTCTTTGGAAACTTGTGAAGAATTTAATTGATTCTCTGTGTTATTACTTTTATTAAAATCTATATTTTGGTTTACTCTACCGTATGCCATATAGTACATATAAGCAGCCAAAATAACTATTATTAGCACTATTGTTAAAATTGTATTTTTTTTCATATTTTTATTAATTATATTAATATTAATTTATTATAACATATTGTAAAAAAAAGCTAACTAATTTTCATAAATCTTTAATGCAGTCATACTCAAAGAACCTCCAACTAGTGTATCATTCCATAATTCTATTATATCATCCACCTCTTTAAGTCCTAAAATATAAATTAACGGCCAAAAATGTTCTGGAGTAGGTATGGCTAGCATAAAATCCTCACCTTCTTTATCGTAATTTATTAGTTTTTTATAATCTCCACTTAATATACTCATATTCAAAGTTTTATGAATTCTTTTTGCCCAATCAAAACTATAATTAAGAGTATCCATATTATTAAAATCTACTTCACTTAAATTATGAATTATATTTCCACTTCCTATAATAAGAATACCTTCTGATCTTAAATGTGAGAGTTTTTTAGCTAAATCAAAATGTTCTTGAGTTTTCATACTATAGTCCAAACTTAACTGAACAACTGGAATAAGGGCATCTGGATACATATACTTTAATATAGACCAAGTACCATGATCTAAACCCCAATCTTTATCAAGTTTTACATCATAAGGAGACAATGATTTTCTAATTTCTTTAGCTAAATTTATATCACCATTAGCAGGATAATCTATTTGATATAAATCTTCAGGAAAACCATAGAAATCATGAATAGTTCTAGGCTTATCCATTGCTGTCACTTTTAAACCTTTTGTTACCCAGTGAGCAGATATACAAAGAATAGCCTTAGGTCTATCTATCTTAGAGGCCATATTAGAAAAATTTTTAGTAAAAATATTATCTTCTATAGCATTCATTGGACTACCATGTCCGATAAATAATATTGGCATTTTTTTATTCATAAATTATAAAGTTTTACCCCAAGACTCCATAGCATTAATAACCTTATTTAATTTTCTTCCTTGTTTAGATAAAGAATAATATAAGTCTTTTTTAGCAACAATACCTTCATCTTCTAATCTTTTTAATTTCAGACTAAGTGTACGACTACTTATTCCATTAAGAGAACTTTCTACTTCACAAAAACGCATACTTTTACTTAATAAATCACGTATTATAAGCATTGTCCAAGTATCAGACAGTAAAAGGGCTGTTTTTGCTATAGGACAATTCATATGTTCATTTTTACTCATATACAGATATTATCATTTGTGGTTTAATAAGTAAAGTGCTTTACAAAGTAAAGTAATTAATATACAATGAGTCTATTAAAAATAATAAAATATAAATATATGAATACATGGAATATAGATACCGCTCATGCGGAAGTAGCGTTTAAGGTTAAACATTTAATGATTTCTACTATACGTGGAATATTTACTAAATTTGAAGGTAGTATTTCAACTCCAGATGATACATTAGATGGATGAATTATAAAATTTAGTGCAGATATTGATAGTATCAGTACAAATAATAAAGATCGTAATGAACATCTAATGAGTCCTGACTTTTTTGATGTAGTTCAATTCCCTAAAATGTCATTTATTTCTACCTCTGTTAAAAGAAATAAAAATGAATTAGATATTAAAGGTAATTTAACTATTAAAGATGTAACTAAAGAGGTAGACCTCAAAGCTACATTGAGTGATTTAGCGAAAGGTATGGAAAGTGAAAAAGTTATAGGTATAGAATTATTGGGTAAAATTAACCGCAGTGACTTTGGTCTAGTATGGAATGTGGCTCTTGAAACTGGAGGAGTTCTTATCGGAGACACAGTTACGATAGAAGCCTTCTTGGAAATAAAAGAAGCATAATATAAATATAGAATATAAAAAGCCATTCTTTAAAAGGATGGCTTTTTTATTATTTACACCAATAAAGGCATTCATAGAAGACTATTCTGCTTCTATAATTATTTTCCTTATTTCTTCATCTGGAACTCCACTAGAAGCCAAATACTCTTCAGCACTAAATTCTTCTTCTTGTGTTTCCATGCTTGACTCTACAGAAAGACTTCCTGTTGTTGGATAAAGATATCCATTAATCCTTGTCGTTTTCATAGCAAATAATTTAAATTTATTTAATTTTTAAAAGAACTTATTATATAAAGAACTAAAATCCAGCTTTTTTTGAAAGCTGGTTTTTAATAATAAATTAATGGGAGTAGTTTTATTAACAAAAATCAACCTTCAAATTGAAAGTATAGAAATAGAAACTTCCCCAGAAGCTTTTATTTAAATTTTGATTTTTATTAATATCTAACATATTTATATATTTACATTTTTTAAAAACGAAGTCAAGAAAATCAGGTGTTGTACCGCTATGGGAGCGGTCCAACACCTGAGTTTATCTATTTTTCCATTCAGTCTCCTGTCTACACAGAAGTTTATTCTTAAGCTCTTTAGACTCCATAATGACTTCTACAACACGTTCTAATCTTACACCTTGTGAACCTTTAACAAGAACTAAATCTCCTTTCTCTACTATTCCTTCTAAAAATTTAGCTGCCGTTCTAGAAGAATCAAAAGTGTAAAGATTTTTAACATTAAAACCATTATCTATTGCACTATCAGCAATAAATTTTGCCCTTGAACCAACAGTAACTAGAATATCTGCTATAGATGAAACTTCTTCCCCTAAGTTACGATGTTCTTCTTCTGTATATTTTCCAAGCTCAAGCATATCTCCCAAAACAGCAATTTTTCTTTTGCCTTTCATTTCCTTCAAAACTTCTACCGCAGCAAAAGCAGCGACAGGAGAAGAATTATATGTATCATCTATAATCAAAGAATTATTTATACCTTCAATAAGAGAAAGCCTTCCTGGTGGAGTTTTATATTCACTTATATAATTTATAGATGAGAGTAAGTCACAACCCAATTCTAAGGCACAAGCAAGTGCAGCAAGAGCAGAACCAACATAATGCATCCCTACGATATTAGGCAGCATTACTGGAAAAGTATGTCCATCATGTTCAAGTTTAAAACTTAAACCTTGAGTTAAATCTTCTCCATTTTTATTTATATTTAAATAGGAAAGATATGTTGCTCTATAAGTTGCATTATTATTCGTACCATAAGATACTGTTTTTCTATTTGATTTATTATGAACAGCGTAAACCTTCTCATCATCATGATTTAGAATAAGTATTCCATCTTTCTTTAGAGTTTGAACAAGAGCACTCTTTTCTTCTATAATTTTATCAACACTACCAAAAAATTCCACATGAACAGGTTTATCTGGAAAACGAGTTATAACTACAATATCAGAAGTAAGCCATGGAACAACATTTTTCTTTATGTCCCCCGGCTTACCAACTCCAATTTCTAAAACTAAATACTCTGGATATGACTTTTTGAATAAAATCAAAATAAAACCGTGTATGATATTCTCAAGCCATGCAATAGGACTACTCCATCCATTTGGACAACCAAGAATAGTTAGAGGTAAACCTATCTCACTGTTAAAACTCTTCTCGCTTTTTCTAACAGTCTTGAATTTAGAAAGCACAGTAAAAATAGCATCCTTAGTGGAAGTTTTCCCTACAGAACCAGTAACAGCTATAATTTTTGGTTTATACTTTTTAATTACAATTTTAGCTTGCCATGTAACAATCCCTACTATTATTTTTTTAAATATATTTTTCATAATTTTATCTATCTGGTGGAACATTATAATAATTTAATAAAAATTTTGTAATATTTATGAATGGTGGAATTAATGTTTGAGAAGCATACTTTACTTCTTTTGGATTTTTCAAGAAAAGGAAAACTATAAACTGTGGATCATAAGCTGGAAAATATCCGAAGAATGAGTGAGTATGTCTATCAGGATAGTAACCTTTACCATTTTCCAACGCAACTTGGGCTGTTCCCGTTTTACTAGCAATACTATAATTTTCCATTTTATGAGAGCCTCCATCATAAGACTCAAAAACATGAACGAGCATTCTACTTATAGTCTCCGTTGTTTCTTTTTTAATTATACCAGAACGAACAATCGGATACTCCATCATTTTTGATGTTCCATCATCATACCTTATTTGTTTAACCAAATGAGGAGTTATCATATTACCACCATTTGCAATTACAGAAAAGGCTCTTACAGCTTCTATAGGAGTAAGTGCAATACCTTGACCAAAAGAAGCGTTAGCGTACTCTATATCACGTGGACTTTCTAAGTTTTTTATCAACCCAGAAGTTTCATTCGGCAGATCTATGCCTGTCTTTTCTCCTATACCATAAGACTTCATATATGAACGGAATTTATCATGACCTAATTTACTTTCTGTAAAAACCATTCCTGTGTTTAAAGATTGATCAAGAACTGTCTGTAAATTAACAACACCACGCCCCTTCTTATCAAAGTTATAAATATCCTTTTTATTTACAGTTACAAAACCTTTATCTAAATAAGTAGTATTAGGAGTAACAGCCCCTGTATCAATAGCTGCTGACATAACAAGAGGTTTAATAACAGAACCAAATTCTAAAACATCTTCTACCATTATATTTCTAAAGACACTTACATCTGAAACTTCGTTAAATTTATTTAAATCAAAATTAGGAAATCCTGTCATCGCATATATCTCCCCTGTTTGTGGATTCATAATTATACCTCCAGCTTCATCAGCTCCCCATTTTTCAACAGCAGCACTAAGCTCAGATTCAAGGGTATGCTCTGTGTTGGGTTCTATTGTAGTTACAATATCTCCCTGTTTTTGAGTATTAGAAATTGTATCTTTAATACTCGAAAAAACTTCTGCAAAAAAATTTACATAAGCCACATCTTTTGGTTTAGACAAAGTAGAATTATAAAAACGTTCAAGTCCATATTGTCCAACTTTATCATCACCCTTATAAGCTAAAAATCCAAGAACATGAGATGCGAGATCTCCTCCTGGATAAAATCGCCAATTATCTTTATAAATAGAAACTCCAGGAATCTTTAAATTATCTATTTCACTCACCTGTTCCTTAGTAAGATGAAAAGCAACTTCTTCATAAGGATCACTCTTCTTATTTGCCTTTGCAATAAAAGTATCATGATCCATCTCCATATATGGATCAAGCATTTTATAAGTACCTTCTATGTCTGTTATATCTTTAGCCTTAATAGCAACTTTAAACCCAGAAGAAACAGTTCCAGCTGCAACTAAAGATGAATCTTTTGTTGTAAAAAAAATAGAACCTCTATCAAAAATGTTTGAAGCTGGTGTAGCATATTGCCTATCAGCTTTCTCTGTATATAAATTTTTATGAATTATCTGTACAAAAAAAAGTTTAGAAATTAAAACAATCGCAAAAATAAAAACAAATAAAGATACAATTCGTATTCTTAATTGAAATGATGACAAATTCATTATTATCTTATAGCAACATTAGTAATAAAACGAGTAGCAAAAATATTTGACTTTGTATCAACAAAACCAAGAGATAAAGCTTTATTTTTATTTACTTCATTCATACTATTTAAATAAGTTAATTCAAGTTCACTTATATTACTCCCTAAAATTCTAGATGTATTTTCAAGAGATTTACGAGCAACAACATTAAAAGTAATAGAACCAATCATATAAACATAAATAACAGAAAGAGCTATAAGAGCCCCAACAAGAATACGGAATAAAATTCTTTGTATACTTGTATTTAAAATTATTTCATTTGTTATTGCTTTTGTTTTACTCATATAATTCTTTTTATTATTCTTAACTTAGCACTTCGTGAACGTGGATTTAAACTTATTTCTTCTTTACTTGGTATTATTGGTTTTTTATTTAAAATAAAAGCTTCTCCTTTTTCTTTTAACGAAACAAATGCTCTTTTTACAATTCTATCTTCTAAACTATGGAAGGTAATTATTGACATATGACCTCCTATCTTTAAACATTTAAAACCTTTCTCTATTACCTGCTCTAAATTTATAAGCTCACTGTTGGTTGCAATTCTCAAAGCCTGGAAAGTTCTAGTAGCTGGGTGTATTCTCATTCCCCTATAATTCCTCCCTACGGCTTCATCTATAATCTTTACTAAATCAAAAGTTGTTTCTATTTCTTTATCTGATCTACTTTCTACTATCTTTTTTGCAATTTTTCTAGAATATTTTTCTTCACCAAAACCATAAATAATATCTGCAATATTCTCCTCATCCCATGTATTTACAATCTCTTTAGCAGTAAGATCATCTTCTGTTAAATCTTTCTTCATAGTCATCAGAAGCGGCTCATCTTTCAAAAAAGAGAAACCTCTACCAGCAACTTCAAGTTGAAAAGAACTTATACCTAAATCTAGTAAAATACCATCTACTTCCTTAATACCTAATTCTATTAAAACTTTATCTATATCTTGAAATCCTCTATTTACAAAAGTAAATTGTGATGGTGTATCTCCTATAAGATTCTTTGTGCGAGCAAAAGCATCAATATCAAGATCTAATCCTATAATTCTAATATCTAGACCATAGAGTTTAATCATTTCAAAAGTATGACCTCCGCCACCTAAAGTACCATCAACGATAGTATCGCCTTTTTTGATTGCGAGACCATCAATAGATTCATCTTTCAATACAGATATATGTGTCATATTAAAGAACTCCTATTTGCCCTAATTTATCTGCAAGGGTATCGGCCTGTTTCTCTACAACTTTTTTGTAATCATTCCAGGCTTTCTCATTCCAAATTTCTGCACGGTTTTGAACTCCGATAACAGTAACTTTTGTAGAAAGATTGGATCTGATTTTTAAATTTTCCGGGATTAATATTCGTCCTTGGGCATCAACATCTACAATCACAGCCTGACCAAACATAAATCTCGAAAAACTTCTATTATCTACAGTAAGCATTGATGAATCAGATAACTTCTCTGAAACTT
Source organism: uncultured bacterium (assembly GCA_903825265.1). Lineage (GTDB taxonomy): Bacteria > Patescibacteriota > Minisyncoccia > Phycocordibacterales > UBA9973 > UBA8515. The sequence continues at coordinate 7,894 of CAIJZW010000073.1, forward strand.
TTTGCCATTCACGAGTAGTGAAAATAGAAAGACAATTATCTAAACCTGGAGCAACAACAATACTCTTCCCCATCTCCTTTCGGAATTTTACGGGTAATGACATTCTGTTCTTATCATCTAGTGTATGTGTGTATTCTCCTATAAGCATAATAAAAGCGAGTGAAGTATTTTGAAAAATATTTTATACCACTTCATCCCACTTCATTGTATTATAAACCACTTTACCCCACAACACAAATACAACTCCCCACTTAAAATTGTGGATAACTTTTTAAATAGAAAAAAGTGATAATTAATTAATTAAAAAGCATAATAAAAAGCAGAAATCTAAAGGATTTCTGCTTTTTATTTTAATTTTAATTTTTTCTAATTAATACTAATTTTCCGTAGGTTTCATTATTGGGGAAAATATTACGTCTCGAAGATTTTTCTGTTCAGTAAGCATAGAGACCAAACGATCTATTCCCATTCCAAAACCTGTCATTGGAGGCATACCATGTTCCATGGCGGTAAGGAAACCTTCATTTATACTCATCGCTTCTTCATCTCCTCCTTCTTTTGCTTTTGATTGAGATAGCAACAGTTCTCTTTGTATTATAGGATTCACAAGTTCTGCATACTGATTTGTAATTTCAGCCCCAGCTATTATAAGCTGACAAACTTTTGCTGTACCATTATCATTCTGCTGAGCAAGAGGTTTTAAATCTCCTGGATAATCAATAACAAATGTAGGATTAATAATTTTATTCCTTGAAGATTTTTTATAAATTTTATCAAGTAAATTACCTCTTCCTAATTTATTAATTTCATCTTCTTTGACTCCCCATTTTGAAGCTTCAATTTTTGCCTCTTCCAATGTTATTGTATTAATATCAATATTTGCATTCTTTTTTAGTAATTCTCCAAAAGTAATTCTTGGCCATTCTTGACTAAGGTCTATTTCAACTTCGTTATTATCATTATCGTAGACCTTAAAAGTAGTCTTACCTATAACATTTAAAGCTATGGACTTAATTAATTCTTCTGTCCATTTCATATTTGTTTCTAAACTTTCATAAGCAGCATACCACTCTATCATTGTAAATTCCTGTAAGTGAGTAGGGTCTGATCCTTCATTTCTAAAATTCTTACCTATTTCATAAACTCTTTCATACCCTCCTGTCATAAGCATTTTATGTTCAAGTTCTAAAGAAATACGAAGAACCATATCCATATCGTAATCGTTATGATGAGTGTTGAACGTTTTCGCCATAGCACCTCCTGCTTCACTTTGAAGTATTGGTGTTTCTATTTCTAAAAAGTTTTTATTATCAAAAAATTCTCTTATATATTTAATAATCTTTGAACGTAGAACAAAACGATCATATACAGACTTATCCATTAAAATATCTAAATATCTCTTACGATAAGTTTCTTCTATATCCTGTAATCCATGCCACTTATCAGGAAGAGGAAGAAGAGCTTTTGTTGCCATTTTCCAGTCTTTTATTAAAATACTTTGCTCTCCTCTTTGTGTAATAAAAAGAGATCCAGTAACTGATATAAAATCTCCATTATCTATAGTATCAACAAACAAATTAAAAACTTTCTCTTCCAAAACATCTTTTTTAAGAACGGCCTGAAATCTTTCATTCCCATCTTGTAAAACAATGAAAAGTATCGCTCCTTGTCCACGAACAACCATAACTCTACCTGCGATAGAAATATCTTTTTCTAAAGAAGAAAACTTTTCAAAATTTTCTTTAATTTCTTTTACGGAATAATCACGAGGAACAGAGACAGGATACGGATCGATCCCTGCCTCTTTTAATTTATTAATTTTGAGTAGTCGCGCATCGCGCAATTCTTCTATAGATGCCATAGCCCTATTGTATATCAACTAAGGTATATTTGACTAATCCTCTAGGAGTTTTAACAGAAACAACATCTCCTTTAACCTTACCAAATAATGACTCTCCGAGTGGTGATTTATTTGAAATTTTATTATGAGTCATATCTGCTTCTTCAGCTCCAACGATACTGTAAGTAACTGTATCCTTTGAGCCTTCTTTCTTAACAACAGCAGTTGTTCCAATTTCAACTTTTGAACTTTGGTGTTTTTTAATAACAACTGAAGATTGAAGCATATATTCAATCTGATTTATGCGGTCTTCTGTCTTTCCTTGATCTTCACGAGCTTGGTGGTATTCAGCATTTTCTGACAAATCACCAAGAGCTTTCGCGGCCTCAAGAGACTCCAAAATTTCCTTTCTTTTAACGGTTTTTAAAACATTTAACTCACTTATTAAAGCTTGCTTTTTCTCCTCTGTTATATAATTTATTTCTTCCATATTGTGAACAATTGTATCAATTTTGATTATATAAGTCAAAGATTTTATTTAAAATATTCTGGAGTATAAACACTCATATAGTCAATAACTTCACTCATAACTCGAGTGGCGTTTCCAGACGCAGCCTTAGGTCCACGCTCCATTAAAATAGCAAAAGAGTACTTAGGGTTTTCATAAGGGAAAAATCCAATAATCCAAGAGTTTGTGTTTGTATTCCCTAGCCCAACTTGAGCCGTTCCAGATTTTGCAGCAACTTTAACAGAAGAAAGATTAAGAGCAGTTGCAGTTCCTTCTGTCACAACCATACGCATAGCTTCATGTATTACTTTCATCTTATCTTTATCAATTGGAATAGTAGTTAATTTTGATTCATAATTTTTATCACCCAAAAGAATATGTGGAGTAGGAATTATACCCATAGAAGCTATCCCTGAAACTGCTCTTGTTATAGAAAGTGGAGTAACTTGAAATCCATACTGACCAATAGAAGTGTTATAAGTATCTCCAACACGCCAAGCATCACCCTTGAAAGTGTTTGCCTTCCATTCAGGAGTTGGAATTATTCCAGATTTTTCTAAACTAACATCTACTCCGGTTTTATCTGCAATACCAAACATTCGAGCATATTTATCAATATTTGAAATACCTAAACCTTTCTGACTTTCAAAACCACCACCAATTTCATAAAAATAAACGTCAGAAGAAATAGCTATCGCTTTTCTCATATCTATATAACCAAAAGATCCATGGTCTTTAAATACTGATTTTTTCTCAGGAAAATATGGGTTAGGAATAGAAATAGAACCATTTGAAAGTATTTGTTTAAGTGGACTTATAACATTTTCTGCAAGAGCTCCATATCCTAAAAATGGCTTTACTATAGACCCTGGTGCATAAAGACCTGAAACCGAACGATTAAGAAATACTTTCCTTTTATCTGAAAAGTAACCATTAATGGTCTTTTTATCTTCTCCTTGAGATAGAACATTCGGGTTATATTCTGGATAACTAGTCATTGAGAGTATTTCCCCTGTTTTAATATCCATAAGAACTCCAGCTCCTCCAGAAAAAGACGCACTCTCTGCCATAGAAACGATAGAATCATACATCTTTTTTTGTATTCTACTATCAACTGAAAGTTTTATATTCTCTCCTGCAACTGGTGGTGTTACAATATTCTCCGATTGAATTGTGCCTTTTACATCTGTCTCAGTAATACGAACACCATTTGTACCTGTTAACCTAGAATTATAAGTTTTTTCAACTCCATCTTTACCTATGAAAGAATCTTGCCAATACTGCCCAGAAGAATCTTTTGCTGGAGAACTAACATATCCCAAGAGAAGACCAAAACCAGATTCATTTATATAAGTCCTAGTTGGTGAAGAAAATTTATTCAGATCATCTTTATTCCAAACATTCCAAGAAAGCAAAACATCATTACGATCATAAATAAGTCCACGATCAGCAAAAATTGGTTGCTTCATTAAAGTATTATTTTCACTTTTTTTGAAATAGGCTTCACCTTTAATAATTTGAAGATTGCCTAATTGATATATAAATATTGAAGCACAAAATAAAAAAAAGATACCTAATCCAAAAATAGACTTCTTTGGAATTGCCTTTTCTAGGCGACCCTCAAATTGCTGAGTATCAAATTCAGGTAAATTTTTTGAATCAAGAAAAATCTCATCTGGAGTAATTTCTTTTTTTATATATTTATTTTTTGTATGAAATTTCATTTTTATATAAAATTATAAAACGACGCAAGTACTGAATCATTAAATAAAAAATAACTATTAGAAAATAAATTAAAGAATGAATATTAAAAATAGTAGATTCAGGCACTGAAGTTATTGTATAAATAAGAACACTCGCTATTAAGAATTCATAGAAACTAACAAAAATAAATAAACCTAAAATAGCAAAAATTAACGTTACCCACCATGGCAACAAAAAAATAAAAGAAATTAATAACACGTCAAAAACAACCCTTTTCATAATAAATTCATTATACAGAAAGGTTACCTATTTGACAAATATTACTATCTGTTTCTTATTTTACGATAGATAAAACGAAATACGAAAAATAAAACAACAACGATAAGTGAATAGAATACAAACTTGCTAGCAAAAATGAAAGATAATATCGATATAAAAAATAATTTAAGATAGGCAATTGGTTTTTCTGTGGCATCGGCTACCCCAACTTTATCTTGAGAAGTTACTACTTTTTCATTTGTTTTATTATTAGTAGTAGGTGTCTTATTATTGATAGCACCAATACTCTCTGTTTTGTTTAGTTCTTCTATTTTCTTTTGTGTTTCTATTTTAATTTCTGAAATACTTTTATATGTATCTGCTCGGAAATTATCAACAATACCAATATTGTCTGACACTGGAGTGCTTATAGATTCTGGTAAAATACCATCAAGAGATGAAGTGGCTTTATCTATTTGGCTTTTAACCATATCTCCACTTGTAGCAGGCTTACCATCTACTTTATTTATAACAACGGGAACAAATTCACTAAAAGATTTTGTTGTATTACTATCAAGAATAACTACTTCTTTCTTTCCACTACTTATAATACTTGGGGAAATAATTTTTGCAGAAATAGAGTGATCACCAGAAGTAACTTTCCAAGAAACTGAAACGTCTTTAATTTGTAGAGATGGAACAACAATATCTCTAGTTCCTAAAATAACATTCTTGTCATAAAATTCCACTCTAGCAGACAAAGAAGAAGAACTATTATTCCATATAGCTGTATAAATTTTAACAGTACTACCTTCTATAAGAGAATCCGAATACCAAATCTGCCCTGGTATGAAACCAGTATCGTTAATCTCTAAAGCTGATACACTATTAGCAAAAATTAAACATAATAAAATAAAAAATGAAAAATACTTTTTCATAATAATATTTTATTTTAAAGTAAAGGAAGTTTTAACTGTCATCATTATAGTCTTTTCTACTTTAGAAGTATCATAAGATCCATAATCAGAAACATCTGTAGAGTTAGCAGACATAACCTGAACAACTCCAGATGAAGCACTCTTTAACTGTCCAACTGTTTTACCACTTGATTCTGCAAGCTTAGAAGCACGAGATTTAGCATCTTTTATGGCATCACCTAGCATTGATACACGTTCTTCTGGAAGTTTAGTATAAGTATATTCTAAAGATTGAGTTGAGAAAATAACACCTTTCTCTATAAGAGGTTGTATATTCTTAGCAATTTCAGCAATAGAATTAACATCACTTGAGTTAATATCTATAGTTTGACGAAGAGTATAACTTCTTTCGGTTCCTTGAGGTTGATCATAATTTTGATCCATAAAAATAGGAGAAATTACTACCTGATTTTCTGGTATATTCTTTTCCTTTAAAAATTCTTTTACAAAAACTATATCTTTTGCCATATCTGCATAACCCGCTTTCAAAGTACTTGCTTTTGCAACTCTATTTATAACCCCAACCCACTTTACATGATCAGAAGTAACTTGTTTTGTAGCACTACCTGTAACTGTTAAAGTATTATCAAAAGAACGAACCTGATAAAAGACATAAGCTCCTACAAGAGACGCAAGAACTATACCAACTCCTATAAAAATTCTGGAGTTTAAGAACATTAAAAATTTATTATTGTTTTCCATATAAGTTAATTATAACATAATTATTTTAATAATAGATAGTCTGCAATCTTTGAAGCTTCTCCTGCTCCCATAGTTATAACTACATCCTTATCTCCCATAGTTATAATCTTGTTTTTTAAATATTTTTCAACAGATTCAAAGTCATTAAATGCTTTTGAATTATTTGTATATTTATTTATCTCATCCGAAAGAATTAAAGAAGATATACTTCCATCGTCTACTTCGCGAGCATAATAGATAGGAAGAAGAAGAACTTCACTCGCATCGCCAAAACTTTTGGCAAAATCATTCAAAAGTAATTTGGTGCGAGAAAATAAATGCGGTTGAAAAATTACAGTTAAACTCCATCCATCTTCTTTTGAATATAATTCTCTGAAACCTTCTAGTGTTGCTACAATTTCTGCAGGATGATGAGCATAATCATCATAAACAAGAACACCACTTGGAAGTTTACCTTTGAATTCAAATCTTTTCCATGTACCAGGGAATTCACAAATGTATTCTTCTACTCTACCCACTTCTACACCACAAATGATACCTGCTGTTATTGCTGCGGCAGCATTCTTTTTATTATGAACTCCAGGAATTTTAAGTTTTAAATTCTCATTAAAATTTTTACTATAATCTAATACTTGTGCATTAATATCTTTTATAACATCTCCAATATTCTTATCGTTTGGATTACAAATTATATAACCATCACTAGGTACACGTAATGCCATCTCTCTAAAAGCACTTTTAATATCTTCAATATCTTTATAATAATCCAAATGATCTTCATCTATATTTGTTATTACCAAAATATTTGGATTAATATTTAAAAATGAACGACGATATTCACAAGCCTCAACTATGAAGTAATCTTTTCCATCAGTATTATTAGGACCACCATGAATGAAATTCGTACGCATACCACCCTTCTCTTTAAGTAAACTCCCAACAATAACTGTCGGATCCAAATTTGCATCTTTAAAAATCTCAGCAGTCATACCAGTAGTCGTAGTCTTACCATGAGTACCACATACAGCAATGGTATACTTATTTTCACTTATGATACCAAGCATTTCTGGATATGAACGAATACTAAACTTATCTTGAGATTTTAATTTATCAAAAAGATTTTTATCATAAGTTTCAATGGCCACTGTATAAACTACGAGTTCTGTCCCCTCTCTTATATTTTCAAATGATTGATGCCCAATACTCACTTCTATACCAAGCTTTTGTAACTCCTTCACAATCTCACCATCTTGCATATCCTGCCCTTCTACATTCTTCCCCATCATCTTCATCATCCTCGCCACTGCCGAAATACCGATACCTCCGATACCAATAAAGTGAACATTATTTATTTTTGTTAAATCTAAAGTTTGCATATTTTTTAATCAACCTTCTCAAATCTTTTAATTTCTTTACCATCCACAATCACATTTTCTAAAAACATTTCTTTAGGACGAACCCAAATACAATCTTTTCCAAATTCTTCACTTTCATACAAAGCTTTGTATACAACCATTTCTTCTAATGTTTCACTATGACGAGCTACACCTACAATCTCATAAATATGATCTTTATTTTTGTAGTGTTTATATTTTGTTCCAATTCTTAATTCTTCATTCATATTTATTTCAACTTTTTAATAATTTTCATAAACAAATCATTACGTTCATATTCATTGTTAAACATTCCAAAAGAAGCAAAAGCTGGGGAGAAAAGTATCACATCTCCACGTGAAGCAAAACTTAATGCAGTCTTCACTATATCATTCAAATCTTTTCCTATCTCATTTTTAACTTTTAATTTGTAATTATTAATTAACTTCTCTGTCCCCGTTCCTGGAATCAAGATAATAGACTTACAATTTTTATTTACAGCTTTTACAAAATTATCAAGAGGGATATTTTTATCTGCTCCACCACATATGAGTATTATCCTGTTTTCCACTCCTTGTATGGAGCTTTTTATCGCTTCTATATCAACTATAGTAGCTTCTGGTGTTGTAGCATTATTATCGTTATAAATTTTAATACCCTTATATGTTTTTAATAATTGAAGACGCCCCTCCAATTCTTTAAAATTTGCAATAGATTTTTTAACTCTAGAGATAGGAATATTAAATTGTTTTGCTACTTCAACAGCACAAGCTAAATTCTCTCTATGATGAATACCTAATACATTAAATTTCCAATCAATTACATCTTTTGAGTCTACAACAATTAATTTACTTTTTACATCACTCTTCTTTATAAATTTCTTCATACCTGGGCGAATTATTAAAATATCTTCCTTTTCCTGATATTTAAAAATATTTGCCTTATCATCAAAATACTTTTTCATATCATCTTTATAATAATTCATATGGTCAGTCATGAATGTAGTAAAAACAGATATTTGTGGAGACATCTGAGTATCACCAAAACCTTGAAGTTGCCAAGAATCAAGTTCGCAGACTAGTATGTCTCCGCCTTTTACTTTTTTAAGTAATGGTAAAGTCGCAACACCACGAAGGTTACCACCAACATAAACATTTTTCTTTAAAAACTTTTCGTTTGTTTTTAGTATTTCATATATAAGAGTTGTAGTCATGGACTTTCCTCTAGTGCCAGTCACTCCTACTATCTTTACTTCTGGTGCACATTTAGCAAATAAAGATACATCCATCTCTACAGGAATATTATTCTTTTTTGCTTCTTCTATATAAATAGAATTAAGTGGAACACCTCCTGCTTTTACCACCATATCCCTATCTCGAAAATCTTCCAATCGATGCTCACCTAAAACATATTTTATATTTTTAAATTTATTTAATTGTTTTAAAGAAGTTGCAAGTTGCTCTTTCGTTTTCAAATCAGTCACTATTAAATCCGCCCCACATTCTGCTAAGAATTTAGTATAACCAATCCCCCGTCCCAAAAGACCTAAACCCATTACAGTAATCTTTTTATTTTTAAAATATTTTTTATAGTCTTTCATTATATTTTAGATAAACAAATTATTTTATAAAAAAATGTCTGGCACCGGTTCTCGTCCCCTTCGTCCGAGGACTTTTTTTAGAA
>CAIJZW010000074.1 GCA_903825265.1 uncultured bacterium
AGAAAAATACTACAGAAGAAGAACCTCCTCAACAACCAGAAGTTGATATAACAGAAAATGAAAATAATGACGAATCAGAAAAAATAGAAAAATCAAAAATTGGTAGCGTTTTTGCAAAATACATAAAAGAGAAAGTAAAATCTTTACACAAAACAGCAAATGGAGCCAGAAACTCTATATCAGAGTTAGCGGGGGATACTAAAATTCTTGTATCTAATGCATATGAAACAATTTATGAAAAGATAAAGGAGTCTTTTGCAAAAGAAAATGAAGAATCTTTTGATACGATGTCAGATAGTGGCAAAACTTTCATCGCTAAGACCTATGAAAATATTTATAATGGAACTGGAATGAATAAGTTAGTTTCAAAAATAAAAATTTCACATAATGAATCTTGGATTAAAAAAGGGGAAGAAAAGTCTATAAAATATAGTAATAAAATAAGAGCACTAGATATAAAAAGTAATGCACTTGCTATATCAATAAATGAAATAATCTCTTCTATTGAAGATTTTGAAAAAGATAGAACTCCTGCTCCTGCATCTTTGCTATTTAAAGTAAAAGAAATTGAAAAAAAGAAATCAGAAATAAATAATAAAAGAGATGCCCTTGTAACAAAAATAAAAGATGAGGAGAGTAAAATAGATATTTATGTAAATAAAAGAGATAAAATATCAAATAAAATGATAGAATTTTATGATAAAAAACTTTCACCAATAGAAGAAACTATAAATAAACTTCGTGCAAAACGAAATGATTTTGAAACTATTGCCAATAGAACAAAAACAAAAATTGAAGAACAACAGTTAAGGTTAGATGAACTAAAAAATAAAAGAAAAAGAACCATGGAAGCTCTTGAAAGAGCAGGAATGAAAGTAAATAAAATACAAAAAGATGAAGCAATAAAGGTATTAAATGAATTAATAGAAAGTACTGAAATAAATATTTCTTCAGAAAGAACAAAACTTTTGGATGAAGAAAACTTCTTAGATATGATGATTGCTACATATGAAGGAGAAGCTAGACCATACTTTGACAAGAGGAATGAATTCTTAAGAGTAAAAGATGGCCAACCAATAAAACTAAATTTAGACAAAAAATCTGAAAGAGAATTATTAGGATTAAATAGTTAAATATATGACAACAAATACAAAAATAAACGAAGAAGATATTGAACAAGAAGACAAAATACAAGACCTAATAAAAGAAGCAAAAGATATTAATAATGAGATTAATAAAACTTCAAAAGAATCTTCTGTAGAAATAAATACTATAAAAGAAGAAGCAAAAAAATTAATAGAAAATAATAAGATAAATTTATCTGATTTAAATAAATCTGAAAATGAGACAGAAGTAGAAATCGAAAAATTGATGATAGAAAGAGCTGAAGAATTATCTCAAGAAGAAAACAAAGACGAAGAAAATTAAAAATGCTACAATGGAATCATGTTTTATATTGATTCTTTAAATGATAAACAAAAAGAGGCAGTCCTTTATACGGATGGGCCTCTTTTGATAGTAGCTGGGGCAGGAGCAGGGAAAACAAAAACAATAACTCACAGAATTATTCATCTAATACATCAAGGAATAGCCCCATCTTCTATATTGGCTGTTACTTTTACAAATAAAGCTGCAAAAGAAATGCGGGATAGAGTGATGACTCTCTTGGAAGACAGGATACATGGAAATGTGCCCGAGCAAAGCTCGGGCACAGGTGCTCCCTTCGTTTCAACATTCCACTCTCTTGGAGTCTATATTATAAAAGAAAATGCACATCTCATAGGGCTAACTAAACACTTCTCTATAATAGACGAGGGTGACGCTATATCTATAATAAAAGATATTATGAGAGGGCATGACATAGACCCTAAACAACACGAACCTCGTAAAATAAAAAGCATGATATCTAAAGCAAAGGGGGACTTTATTACATTAGAGAGTTATAGAGCTGGGGTCACTAGTAGCATGCAAAGTATAGTTGCTCTCGTGTGGGGTGGATATGAGGCTAGATTAAAAAAAGAAAAAGGTCTCGATTTCGATGACTTACTCTTAGAGTCTGTTCTTATTCTCCGTAAGTTTCCAGAAATTAAAAATAAATATCAAGAAAAGTGGAAGTATGTTCATATAGATGAGTACCAAGATACAAACGAAGTTCAATATGAAATGACGAAACTTCTAGTAAGTAAAAGTGAAAATATTTGTGTAGTTGGAGATACAGACCAGAATATATATTCATGGAGAGGAGCTAATATAAAGAACATGCTTCACTTTGAGAAAGATTATCCTTCAACAAAGATTGTAATGCTTGAACAGAATTATCGTTCAACAGGCAAAATAATAGAAGCCGCGAATAGCATTATAGAGAAGAATCAATATCGAGTTCCAAAAACATTATTTACAAAGAATGTAGATGGCGAGCAAATAATAGTTTGTGAAGCTTATGATGAAGTAAGTGAAGCAAATTTTGTCGCCAAAGAAATAGATGAGATCTTGAAAGAAAACAAACCAGAAGATATAGCGATACTTTATCGTGCAAACTTTCAATCAAGAGTATTAGAAGAAGCGCTTTTAAGTAAACAAATTCCTTACCAAGTTTTAGGAGTAAAATTCTTTGAAAGAAAAGAAATTAAAGATATCGTATCTTATATAAAAGCGAGTTTGAATAAAGAAAGTTTAACAGACATAAAAAGAATTATAAATACACCCGTACGAGGAATAGGGAGAGTAACACTAACAAAATTGTTCGCTGGGTTATTCACTGAACTTCCAAGTTCTATGCAAATTAAAATAAATAAATTTTATGAATTATTGGAAGAAATACATGAGTATATAGATACACATAAACCTTCTGAAGTTATAAAATATATAATAGAAAAAAGTGGAATAGAAGCAGAATTATCAAACAGCACAAACGAAGACATGGAGAGATTAGAGAATATGAAAGAGTTTGTAACCCTCTCTATTAAATATGATGATATAGAAAATGGAATTGAAAAACTAATAGAAGATGCATCTCTCTCTAGTGATCAAGATAGTCTAATGCATAAAGAAAAGGTAAACGGAGTAAGACTTATGACTGTTCATGCTTCAAAAGGGCTTGAATTTAAATACGTTTTTGTTACAGGACTTGAACAGGACCTCTTCCCACACGCAAGAGCAGGACAAGGAACAAAAGAAGACAAAGAGGAAGAGAGAAGACTTTTCTATGTAGCTCTTACAAGAGCAGAGAAAAAGTTATTCCTAACTTATGCATCATTACGTACTATTTTTGGAATGAAACAAGTAAATACTCCAAGTGAATTTATTTACGATATACCAGCACATCTGACAGAATTTACACAAAGTAATTCAGTCGGGGGAGGAGTAGTTGTATATTTATAAAGTTTAAAAACTTTAACAAATAGTCTCATTATCAGGTCCAGATATTTTTCTGCTGAAAAATTCTCATTGCTCGTCTCGACAGACTTGCGCGTGCCCTGATAATAAGACTATTTGTTTTCATGGTTTTATAAAAAATCAAGAGATGCTAATATAACCATATGATCCACAAGGCAAAAAAATCAATGGGGCAGAACTTCCTTAAATCTCTTGAAGCACTCAGAAAAATGTGTGAGGCAGGAGAGGTGTGTGGACAAGATATAATAGTAGAAATCGGGCCAGGGAAAGGAGCCCTCACAGAAAAACTTTTAGAGAAAGCAAACAAAGTTATTGCAATAGAGAAAGATAGAGATCTCATAGAAATTCTAAAAGAAAAATTTGTTACTGAAATAGAAAGTGGAAAACTCATACTTCTTAATGATAATATTTTATATTTTGATCCGAACAAGTACAACTTAAAGGAAGGTCAATATAAGATAGTAGCTAACATACCATATAATATAACCGGTGCAATAATAAAAAGATTTTTATCTGAAGTAATTAAACCTAAAAGTATGACTCTCTTAGTGCAAAAAGAAGTTGCTGAGAGAATAGTTGCTCGTGATAACAAAGAGAGCATTCTTTCTTTAAGTGTAAAGGCTTACGGAACACCTAAATACATAATGAAAGTTCACAAAAGATTCTTTTCTCCAGCTCCTAAAGTAGATTCTGCTATTATATCCATAAACAATATTTCAAATAACTTTTTTAAAAATAAAGAGCAAGAAGATGCATTTTTCCACTTAGTAAAGGCTTCATTTGCACATAAAAGAAAAGTCTTGCGTAAAAATTTAGAAGAAATAGAGAAAGATTCTGGAAAAATAGATGGAATATTAAATAAATTAGAAATAAACCTAAAATCTAGAGCAGAAGATATACATCTTGATAAATGGATACTCTTAAATAATTCTTTTTCACAAAAATAATCTAGTATTTTTAGTATATAAATAGTATAATATTTATATAAATGGATAAAAAGTATCTACCGAGTAAATTTTTCGTAATTCGTATTGCTTTTATTTTAGTACTAGCAGTAACTATTTTTGGTGTATACGAGATAGTTACATATTTTAAAAATAGACCTTCAGGGAAAGCTCCTGTGAAAGTCATGGTGAAAGATATAGTTCAAAAAGATAGTAATAGTAATGGTATCCCAGACTGGGAAGAATATCTTTGGGGTCTTAATCCACTTAAAGATGGACCTTCAAATAAAGAATTTATTCTTGCAAAAAGGAAAACTTTAGCAGAAAACAATGGAATAACAGAAGATGGGAGTAACCTTACTTCGACAGACCAATTATCAAGAGAATTCTTTTCTATTGTTATGTCACTTCAGCAATCTGGTAGTCTAAATGAAGATTCTATAAAGCTTGTTTCAGAAGCTATTGGTAAAAAGATAGAATCAACTCCTATTCCAGATGTCTATACCAAAGAAATGCTTACAGTAAAAACTGACTCAATATCTGCAAGAACTAACTATTTCAACCAATTTAAAAATCTTTCCGCTAAATACGAAGGAAGGAACATAGGTGATGAACTTGTTTTTATCAGCCAAGGGTTGAAAAATAACGATAAAACAGCAATGAAGGCAACAAAGTCTGTATCAGATGCATATAAAGAGTTCGGACAAGAGCTTATGAAGATACCAGTTCCTACATCTATCGCTTCTATTCACCTAGATTTAGCTAATAGCTACGAGAAAACTGGTCAATCCATCGAGGGACTTACACAGATTCTTGATGATTCTATGGTAGGGATGAAAGCCATAATAAATTATAAAAAATATAGCGATGCAATCGTATCTGACATAGAATATATTGGAGATAATTTATAAAATAAATGCTATAATAAAACTTATTATATGGAGAGCCAAATTGTGAAAAAATTAATATCTAAAATAATTGTAATATCAGCAATTTTTATTTTCGCAACTCCATCATCTACCTATGCTGCAAAGTTAAATTGGGATAATCCAAATTCTAACGGCAGTGGACCTTTCCAATTAAAGCTTGAAGATTCACTAAACTCTAACCTTATAATGAGTGTTATTGGGTGTACTGGTATTGTAAACAAAGTCTCTGGAGCTATTACAGGTTTTGTACAAAAAGAAGTAAACAAAGGAATAGATTACGCAAAAGAAGAAGCGGTATCAAAAACAGCAGAAACTGCAGTAAAAGCTTTAGGTTTGTCTGTTTCTAATGTCCCAGAAAGTGGTCCTGGTTATGCAACATCTGTAACAGATGTAAATTTTTCAACTCAAAAAACAAAAGATCGTCAGGCAACAGATGCATTAAATAGAGTTGGAACAAAATTAGACGCCCAACAAAAAAGAGAGGAGTGTTTAAATGGTATTGCTTATACTCTTGCAAAGAACCAACTTACCTCCATGACGAAGAGTACTATGAACTGGGTAACTACTGGATTTAATGGTGATCCTATGTATGTAAACAATATGGATTCCTTTTTGAACAACATAACCGATACAATTTTAGAAACTGAAGTTGCTAAATTCCAAGGCAAACCAAGCATGTACCCTTATGGAGATAACTACGCTCGTAGTGCATTTGGCGGACGCCTTAATAATTTAAATTTTGGAGAGGTTATGAAGCAAGACCTAGATAGTTACTTACTTTCTGGAGGATTAGGGAATGATCTTGCAAACGGAGCAACAGATGTAGCAAAACTATATACTAACAACTTCGGTTTAGGCGGATGGAATGGATGGCTAGCTTTCACACAAGAACCTAGTAATAACCCTCTTGGTTATGAAATGAGCATGTCTCAACATGTAGCTGACGTACAAAATTCACAAATTGAACAGACTAAGTCTGAATTACAAACAAATGGAGGAATACTTGATCAAAGAAAGTGCGTAGAATACGCACCTTCAACAGATAGTATCCTTAGTAGTCTTAGTGGTAAAACAAATGATGCAACAAATTCTAAGGGTAAATGTATAAAATGGCAAACAGTTACTCCTGGAAGTATTATTAAAGATAAAATAAGTACATATGTAAACTCACCAGAAAGACAGTTAGAACTCGCTGATACAATAAATGAAGTCCTAAACTCACTTTTTTCTACTCTTATCAGTAAACTTCAACACGATGGGTTATCAAGCTTAAGTTCAGACTCTAATGAATTTTCTGGAGTAAGTAGCGGTCCTGGAGTAAATAAACTTTTTGATAGTAATGGGCTCGAAATATCAAACAGTACAAATAGTAGTGGATTTAGTGGTCCTTTCGATATCACAAAAGATTTAGGAAATATATATACAAGTAAGATATATGCTGGTAATTGGGATGCATCAACAAATACAACAACAAACACAAAAGAACCTCACCTTTCTAGAGGGGTAGGAGTAAAGAATGAATACTATATAGTAACAAAAGGAGCAAGTAATCTAAGAAGTGCTGATAGTGTTTATTTATTTGAAGGTAATACCTCTTGGGAGGTAGGAAATCAAGTATTTTTTAATGGAACAAACTGGAAAAAAGGTGTACCTCCTTACATAATAGCCAAAAGAGGTATTATCCAAAACCAACAAGACTATATAAATAATGCTCAAAAGGTTTTAGCGAAATTGCCAGAAGTCATGCCAGCTCTTGGTGAGCTTGATTATTGTATTCCAGGACCAAACCCAAACTGGCAAGTAAATTCAGCTGGAGCTTACACGGCATATACTGACTGGTTATATGCAATAGGGACAGGCTACAATAAAGGAGGGTTTCTAAAAAAAAGTTCTGTCCAAATAACTCTTCCAGACACAACATCTCTTGAATACAAAGCATATAAAAGCATATTTGATGCCACTTTCTGGAGAAAGAACATAATAAATAGCAAATTCTTTGCTGCATCTGGTGAATCAAAAAATGACAAAACTAATCCTTTTGATAGACAAAATTGGGGTTGTAAACCAGGAAAATTGCCTAGAATGTTTTGGAAAGGGGATAAATGTATGTCTCAGGCTCAAGATACTATTACATATTATGTACAAAAAATAAATGATGATTTAGAAGCAACAAGTAAAAAATATGTTAACCAAATAAATAAAATGTATGGGAATGAGAGTCCATTGAATAATCCTCTTGCCATTGAAAATATGAATAATGATACAAAATATTTAGAAATGGCTCAAGCAGGACAAAATATAACTAAAAATATTGTTAGTTATGACCAGAAAGTGAGAGAAGCTTTAACTGATTATAGAGATTCTGTTACTGAGGGATGTTCAAATATCTACAAATTGAACGTAATAAAAGAAAAAGTAAATATTATAGTAAAAGCAGCTCAACAGCGTAGAGATGTTAAAATTGCTAAATATAACCTTGAGAATAAGGATCATAAGATTGTTATAGACCAATCATGTAAAGATGCAGAACTTGGTGGTTATTTATCAAATGATAATGATAATAATCCTAAACTTCTCCAAAAGAGTTGCGGAAATTCAAAAATAAATTTAAGTGATGCAGAAAATGATGAAATCGAAGCCAATACAACTAACGCAGTAAACCAGGCAATAATAGATGCTAAAGTAAGGGAAGCTCTAGACGTAAGGGACAAAGCTCTTCTATTATGTTCAGACATAGTGGATGATGAAGCTCATGCTATATGTGAAGATACTGCAAATACAACCTATGAAAGTACTATTAATTCAATCGTAGCTACTACTGTTGTCACTGATACTTCTGGTACTTCAATAGACACAACAAGCAAACCTTCTATTGCAAATATGGATTTTAAAATTAATTTCTTAGATGGTACGATTAGTTTGACTGGTGAAGTTAACCCAAATGGAAGCCAAACAAAGATATGGGTTGAATTTGATGAAAAGACCTTATCAAGCAGAGCACCGACAGTATACAATATTCAAGATATTAAAAATGGTACTTCATATGTTAAATTAAGTACTACTATAAAAAAATTTTCTGCTACAGTATATAATTATACAATTCGTGCAAAAAACATAAATGGAGGAGTAAGCTATACTAAAGAAATTAATCTTGCCCCTACTCTTACTCCTGTTGTACCTACTCCTGTTGTCCCTACTCCTACTGGGGGAAGAAGAGGTTAAATTTAAAAATAATATGGAAAATAAAAAAAGTAAAGCATTCATAATAACCTTCGTAATAATCCTCATCTTTTTAGTAGTAGGTTATTATTTATATACAAACAAAGAACAACTCTTTGGAACCAAAGGAGACACTTCTGTTAGTAAAATATTTTCTCCTCTCTTAGGTTCTTCTAAGAATAAAGATTTGAACGTTATAGATACTGTACCTGTTGAGACAACGCCTAATGGTGACCAAACAGGGAATAATAACAATTCTAATCAGAACAATCAAAATAATCAGAATGATCAAGGTAATAATTCTAATAATAAACTACCTTTAAATCCTATATCTTTACCATCAGCAGACAATACTATCACTCCAACAATAGAAAATGCCCCAGAAATAAAAGAGGTTACTTTAGTTGATAATGTAACCCCACCATCAAAAGGTATTTGTCCGTCAGATCAACCATTAGAATTTACTGACTCAGAGAAAAAAACATTAGAAGAGCTAACTCGTAGTTTCTACTTACTTGCTCCTACAATAAAAACTCAAGATGATGTAGATCTCTCTGCTTCTGAATATGTTCAACAGTCTGAATTTGTTGATCAAGTAAAAGAACTTACAGGGCAGTGCTACGATCAAAAAGGTAAGCTTCCATCACAAGAAGCAGTGTATGGTAATCCATGGTTTAAACCTACAGAAAGAGGAACATATACTAATTATAAAGATTTCGAATTAATGCTTAATATTTGGTAAAGATAAATTTAATTATTGATTAATAATTATTGAGGGTTAGAAATTAAGGGTTTGGTTAAAAATTTGGTATAATAAAAACAGTGTGAAAAAAGTTTTATCTTCTATTTTAATATCACTTATACTATTCGTGAATCTCTTCGCGCCTATTAGTGTTGGATTAAATAATAAAAAGATAGAGATAAATAAAAATGTAGCGAGCGCGACAGATGAAGCTTTCGACTCAAGTGTAGATGGATATAAAAAAGCTTTTCCTAAAAGTAGTATTACTCAAAATGATTCTTTGTATATAGATGAAAATTTAGCATCAGTTGATCTCCATATTAAAATAGATACAGGACGACAGGAAGGATCAGATCCTAGTTTAAATTGGCAACATGTACAGCCTATGGATAATGATTTAATGCAAGGTCAATTTTATGGATACAATGAATTTGCAAAAGAAAATGCCTTAATCTTAAAAATAAAAGAAAGTGCAACAGGAAAAATGGGTTGGGTTGATATAACAAGCTACATTTTAACAGAAGATGTGCTTAATAAAAGAAAAGACCCTCATATGTTTGTATCTAGAGGTATCGATTATATTATCAGAGATAAGATAAATCCTTCTGGTAGTGATGGATTATCACATTTATCTCCTGGTAAATCATATGAAGTAACCATGTATTACCAAGCATGTACTTATATTGCATGTGGGGAAGCGAAAGGAAATGGAGAATCTATATTAGGATTAACTGAACGTAAAGATTTTTATATAATTGCAACAAGTGCACTTATTAACACAGCAGATAAAGCACAGGTAACAACAGGTCTTATTGGGAAAGGAAATGTTGAAACAGTTGGAGGACAATCAGCTTCTATGCCCGCATGTAGTTTAATGCCAACTACAAAAGGAACAGTTATGGGTTGTATCTCTCAAGCATTTTATTATGTATTATTTATTCCTACTTCATATCTTTTTGCATTGGCTGGTACATTCTTTGATCAAGTTTTTGCTTATTCAGTAAATGATACATCATATAGATCATCCTTTGTAGTAGAAGGATGGGGGCTTATCAGAGACTTCTGTAATCTATTTTTCATATTCGTATTACTTTACACAGCAATAGGAACAATCTTAAGTCTTCATGGTTTTCACGCAAAAGAAACTATCGTTAAAGTTGTTATTATAGGTCTCTTTATAAATTTCAGTCTCTTTGCAACTCAAGTTATCATCGACATGTCGAATATAACAGCAAGAGTCTTCTATAATTCTGATGCTATTAAGATAACAGATAAGGGGGCAAATGGAGTAAATGAAGCTACCTCTAAAATTGATGCAAGTGGGGTCATACCTCTATCAGCAGCATTGGTAAATAAAATTAATCCACAAAATTTAATCATTCATAGAGACCAAATAACTGATATTACAGATAAGGGAGGCCAAAGCAAAGGAAGCCAATCAGGAGATGAGAATATGGGAGCAGGAACATTCATATTAATTGTGATATTAGCATCTGCTGTAAATATAATAGGGCTAATAGTTTTCCTTTCTGTTGGATTAATATTTGTTGCAAGAGTTGTAGGACTTTGGGTTGCTATGATACTCTCTCCTCTTGCATTCTTCACTTACATCCTACCTCAAACATCGGGAATCAAAATGATTGGATGGAAGAATTGGTGGCCAGATACTCTAAAACTTGCATTCTTAGCCCCTGTGTTCATATTCTTCATGTATATAATACTTAAATTCTTGGAGTTAGATTTAATATCAGATCCACTAAATCAAAAAGGATTAACTTTTGTTATAGCAACAGTTCTTCCTTTTGCTTTTATCATGATACTTCTAATGAAAGCAAAAGGAATTGCGAAAGATATGTCTGGAGAAATGGGGCAACAGATTACAGGAGGAATAGCAGCAGGTGGTGGAGCAATCTTAGGAGGAGCGGCATTAGGTGGTGCGTTTTTAGGAAGAAAAGTTATTGGGGAAGGACTTGCAAGAGCATCAAGTGGAAATACACTATCTCAAAAATTTATGGATCCAGCAAAACGAGCAAATATGAACTGGCTTCAAAAAACTGGTGGTTGGATAGGATCAGGTGGTGGTACAGGTAAAGGAATTAATAAAGTACACGATTGGACTGGTAATTTATTGAATAAATCACAAGAAAAAACAAATAATGTTGAGAAAGCAAGACATTCATCTGATGAAGATATGAAAAAAGCAGGTTTTGAAGGACTAAAATGGAATCAATTATCCGATGAACAAAAAAATATTGTTAAGAGTAAGGTTGAAGTTGAAAATAATTCCAAATTTACAGAAGAAGCAGAAAGAACTTACAGAAACGACCCTATTAATCTAGCAATGGATCCGCATTTAAATACTGTAAACCCTGCAACAGGTAAACTTAAGGATTTAACCCCAGATCAAAAACTAGAAGTAAAAAATATCGCTAAATCAAAAGCTGTTGAGAAGTTTGAAAAAGATATTAAAAAGGCTGCTGAAGGAGTAAATACCTTTACAAGAGTAATGGCTGGAGCAAATACTGGAAGTTATGACGTAAGAAAACTTTCTGATATTAAGGCCAATAAAAATGCTAGTGCTCTTACAAAACTATCGGCTGGTCTTATCTCTAGTACAACAACAGGAATAAGATCTGGAATACTAAAAAGCGCTGGTTTAAGTAATGGAGAAGTCAAGGTTGAAGGTAAATTCTTAAATGATTTAAAAAGTGTAATTGGAGATTCTCTAAAAAGTGTAAAAATAAGTATCCCAAAAAGTGGTGGTGGTGACCACCATGAAGAAGTAAAAGTTGGTCACGGTCATTAAAATAAATAATATGGACAAAAAAGAACTTCAAGAAAAAATAGCCTTATATTACGAAAAACTTCCAGAAGAGACGAAAGTTCTTTTTGCTAGTATGAGTTGGCTTGAAACTCTGAAAGAAATTGACACCAAATACTCTTTAAATGATGAACAAATAAAAACTATTGGAACAGAAACGACTATACTGCTCTTAGGAATAATAAATTTAGAAGATTATGTACAAATAATTAAAGATGAAGTAAGGCTTGAAAGTAATAAAACAAATGAACTCTTAGACGAAATAGGTGAAAAAATACTGAAAGATATAGCTCCTTTACTTTATAAATCTTATGAGAAAAACTTAGAAGATTTAATAAAAGAAAAAGGCATTATAAATGAAGATATAAACATAGATGAAGAAATATACAATATCGGTAAAAAATATAACTTACCTATAGATAAAGTAGGGGAAGTAGAAACTGCCACTAATAAATTTTTAGAAGGGGACACTTTTTCACATGAATATGAAAAGAATATAAAAACAATACTTATAAATTATCAAAGTAAAATCAATGAGATTATTAAGGAACTAAATGAAAAAATAATAATTCCGAAAATGGAGTCTCTAAAAAATAAAGATAATTCCGAAACTGAAAATATCCCTCTACCTCCATACGCAACAGAGAAAGAAGAAATAAAAGAAAGTATAATAGTCGAAGAGAAAAAGATAGAAGTTCCTAATAGTATAGAAACCCCAAAAGTTGATATATACAGAGAAAGTGGAATAGAAATTATTCAACCAAGTGAAATACCTACTATTACTCCAATACAAAAAATAGATACCGAGATTGTTAAAAAGTCAGAAGCCACTACTGAAAATAATATTATAGCTGATAAACTTTCAGGAAATACAGTCAGTAAAAATACTTTCACAGATTATTCTCTTCCAAAAATGAATCTTAAAACAGATTTATTAAATAATACACCTAGTGTAACTACTTCAAAATCACATGATCCATATCATGAAGAGATATAAGATGATTAAAAATTAAAATGAGATTTCAAGTCCCACAATTTATAGATATAGAAGACAAGATATTTGGACCTTTCACGTTCCATCAATTTGCATATTTACTTGGAGGAGCAGGAATAGTCTTTGTTTTGTATAAATTACTACCACTTTGGATAGGAATTTTCTTGATACTACCCATGGCAGGACTTACTATATGTCTTGTTTTTGTAAAGATAAATAATAAGCCTTTTATATACTACTTGCAAGCAGCCTTCAGTTATTTCATTTCCAGTAAATTATACGTTTGGAAGCAAAGATTAGTAAAAAAA
The DNA here is from genome assembly GCA_903825265.1 of uncultured bacterium. Taxonomy (GTDB): domain Bacteria; phylum Patescibacteriota; class Minisyncoccia; order Phycocordibacterales; family UBA9973; genus UBA8515. The sequence goes on from CAIJZW010000074.1 coordinate 13,354, forward strand.
GATTTTAAACAAGAAGAAGTAGCCCAAGTCCCAACTGCTGTATCAAAAATACCAATGGTTTCAGAAAATAGACTCAAGGATTTATCATGGAGTCTAGATGTTCAAGATAGGAAGGATATGTAGAAAAAAGTAATAAATAGAATGTAGTGAATAAAAAACAATAAGGAAAATAAGATAATATGCTTATAAATAAAAAAATGGTAAAATAGATTTACTACATAAAATATTATGGCAATTAATGCAAAAGCAGCACAGGAATTCGTTCCAATAAAAGAAGTTCGTAATGGAATCATTGTACTTAAAGATGGTGGTCTTCGTGCTATTTTAATCGCTTCTTCTATAAACCTTTCTCTTAAATCATCAGACGAACAAATAGCTACAATAAATCAATTCCAATCATTTTTAAATGGTCTTGATTTCCCAACACAAATAGTAATTCAATCAAGAAGATTAGATATTAGGCCGTATCTTTTAATGCTAGAAGGTCGCCTTAAAGAGCAAACTGAACCTCTCCTTAAAATACAAACAAAAGAATATATAGAATTCATACGATCTTTCACAGACGAAGTAAACATAATGACCAAAACATTCTTTGTTGTTGTTCCTTATAGTTCAAGTATTATAAAATCAAAAAATGGAATCATAGATAGTTTACTTGGGACTGGAACACCTAAAAAGCAAGTAGAAGATACCAAAAAAGCCATGGATTTAGCTTCTTTTGAAGAAAAACGCAGTCAATTAGAGCAAAGAACTAATGTTATTATTAGTGGTCTTAGTGGTATAGGAATCAGAAGTAGTCAGCTTAAAACAGACGAAGTCGTAGAACTCTTTTATAAAACATTCAACCCTGGAGATATTAGTCAGGGAATTAAATTACAATAATATGGGAATATTTTCATCACTATTTAATAAAGGGGACGATTCAAAGCCAAAAAGTGTAGTGGTGCCTGTTCTTCCTACTGAGATATACAAAGCTGCAACTCTTGAACTTCAGGATGTTATTGCGCCAAGTGCTCTTCAAATAACACCAAAATCAATAAATCTTGGGGATAAAATATTAAGAACCTTCTTTGTTATTTCTTATCCTAGATATCTTACGGATAACTGGTTCTCACCAATTATAAATTTAGATAAAATTTTTGATGTTTCAATCTTTATACATCCAATAGAAACAGCTGATATACTTAGATCTTTCCAGAAAAAAGTAGCAGAAGTTCAAAGTCAGATTGCAGTACGTGAATCAAAAGGTTTAGTTCGTGATCCAATGCTAGATACTGCTTACCAAGACTTAGAAGGTCTTCGAGACAATCTAATGCAAGCTCAAGAAAAAATGTTTGATGTTGGATTATACATTACTGTTTATGCTGACAATGAAGATGATCTATTCAAAATAGAAAATGAAATAAAATCTTTATTAGATTCTAAGCTTGTATATCTAAAACCTGCATTATTCCAACAAGATGAAGGATTTAAAAGTGTTATACCTCTTGGAACAGATATACTAGGAGTACATCAAAAGTTAAACACTGAACCCCTTTCAAGTATCTTCCCATTCGTATCTTTCGACTTAACTTCTGACAAAGGTATCCTTTATGGAGTAAACAGACATAATTCAAGTCTTATCATTTTCGATAGATTTTCTCTACCAAACTATAACTCTATAACTTTCGCTACTGCTGGAGCTGGTAAATCTTATGCAACAAAACTAGAAATTATTAGAACTCTCATGTTTGATGCAGAAGTAATAGTTATAGACCCAGAACGTGAATATGAATACTTAGCAGAAGCCATAGGTGGTAGATATTTTAATATCGCATTATCATCTGATCACCATATTAATCCATTTGATTTGCCTATTCCAAGACCAGATGAAACAGCTGCCGATGTTTTACGTGCCAATACTATAAACCTAGTCGGTCTTTTCAGAATAATGCTTGGAGGGCTTACTCCAGAAGAAGATTCAATAATAGATAGAGCTATTACAGAAACTTATGCATTGAAAGACATTACAGCTCAATCAAACTTTGCAAATATTGAACCTCCACTTCTTTCAGACTTTGAAATCGTCCTTGCTGGAATGGAAGGAAGTAATTCTTTAATTCAACGTCTCACAAAGTATACTCATGGATCTTGGTCATCTTTTATAAATAGACCTTCTAACGTAGATATCAATCGTAAATTTGTAGTTTTCTCTGTTCGAGACATGGAAGACGAACTTAAACCTGTAGCTATGTATATAGTTACTCACTTCATATGGAATGCTGTTCGTAAAAATCTTAAAAAGAGACTCCTTGTTGTGGATGAAGCTTGGTGGATGATGAAGTCAGAAGATACTGCATCATTCCTTTATTCTATAGCAAAAAGAGGCCGTAAGTACTATTTAGGGCTTGCTACAATCACTCAAGACGTGGGAGACTTTATGAAGAGTCCTTATGGAGTGCCTATCGTTACAAACTCTTCTATACAGCTTCTTCTTAAGCAATCACCAGCAACCGTAGACGTACTACAAAAAACTTTCAATCTTACAGATGAAGAAAAGTATCTACTTCTTGAGGCAAATGTGGGAGAGGGGATATTCTTTGCAGGGTTAAAACATGTGGCTATTAAAACTATAGCCTCTTATACAGAAGACCAAATCATAACATCCGACCCATCACAAATCCTTGCTATTAAAAAAGCTAAGGATGATTTAGAAGCATCAGCAACTAACAGTAATTAACAGTTCGAGTTGTGGTTGTTAAGAGATGCTAGCTGTCGTATAATACATATAGCGACAATGATTACAATGAAAAAAATACTATATTCTATATTAATACTTAGTTTATTCTGTTTGCCAAATATTTCCAAAGCAGAAGTGCAAATTGGTGTTTTAGATAGTGATGTTAATCTAGAAATATACCCAGAGAATCCACAACCATACGAAAACGTAACCATCACTCTCACAAGTTATGCTACAGATATGAACAAAGCAATGATTGAATGGAGAAGTGGAAACAAATTAATACTATCTGGATATGGTAAAACAAGTTATTCTTTCAGAACTCTTGGTCCAAATACTTCTACATCTTTTGAAGTAACAATTGTTCCATCTGAGATAGGAGGAAAAATAACTAAAAATTTTACAATCAATCCATCTGAAGTTGATCTTTTATGGGAATCAATAGATGGATATACTCCACCTTTCTATAAAGGAAAATCTTTAACTTCAAGAGAGGGTGTTATTAAAGTTGTAGCAATTCCAAATACTAATGCAATCAAATCAGGGAAAGGGGATATTTCATATATGTGGAAAAATGGAGATAAGGCTTCTACTGGAGCATCTGGATATAATAAAGATTCATATGTATTTGCAAATAGTGTACTTAATTTGAGTGAGAAGGTTACAGTTGGAGCATCTTCCGTAGATGGAGCTTATAGCGCTGTAAAAGAAATAGAAATACCAATGTATCAACCTAAAATAATTTTTTACAAAAAATCCCCAACCGAAGGAGTTCTCTATAGTAATGCCATAAATGAAAATACACTTTTTCCAGAAGATGAGATAACAATAACTGCTGTACCATACTTCCTACCAATAAAAGGAAATGAGAGTATTTTTAATTATAACTGGAGTATAAATGGAGATGACATAGCTACTCCTTCTAAGAAAACAGAACTCACAATTCGTCCTGCTTCTCGTGGAGGATATGCTGATATAAGTATAATATTTGAGAATTTAAGTAAAACATTTCAGAGAATTACTGGTAAATTAAGATTAACTCTATAATATGAAAAAATATATTTATAATACAATAATTTGTTTAATATTTATTTTTAGTTTTTTATTTTCTTCAAATGTAAAAGCTTTTGCAGCAGATCAAACAATAAAATTAGAACTTGGTTCAGAAACACAAAACAGCCAAACAGGTAAATTTGCGTGGGTTTTAAAAATAACAACAACAAATATTCCAGATGGAGCAATTATTAAGACTGGCCTTGCTGAAAATTCAACCAAAGAAATGAACCCTGAGGAAAAACAGGTTACTATAAAAAATAATTATACTGAATTTCACACAGATAGTATTTTAACCCCATCAACAAAATATCTGGTTACAACAATTTTATTAGACAATCCAAAAGTCAATCAAAAATTTTCAAAAACTACACCTGAAGGAATAAAACCAGATGTTATTACTAATGGTGAAGCTATTACATCCATAGGAAGTAATGTTATTGATAATAGTCCAGTTGGAGGTGAACTTCCTGTTTCTGTTACTCCTAAACAAATAAACTTAGATGCAAACAATGATACTACATACAAATTTCTTGCTCCTATTGGTCTAATAAAATCAATGAAATCAAACTGTAAAGATACTGATCCTACATGTATGGGAAATAATATAGGAAAATATCTAAACTATATATTCAAATTTATAATAGGACTTTGTGCAGCTCTTGCCGTAATAATGCTTATAATAAATGGAGTTATGTATATGGGGGATGAATCTATCTTTGGGAAAACTGAAGCTAAAAGTAAAATGTTTGCAGCTATTGGTGGTTTACTTATTGCTCTTGGTGCTTATGCATTATTAAATACTATTAATCCAGATCTAACAGGAAAAGGTGGGGTTACAATAACTCCAGCAACTATTGAACTAGAGGAAACACCGATAGAAACAGATAACGGAAAAAGTATTCCGACTAAAAATAGCTTTATTAACTGTGCTGGAGGAACAGGACTCTATCAAATAAATGGAGAATCTATTATTTTTTGTAAAGCATATGTATCTAAACTTCAAGACATGATACTGGCTGCTAAAAATGCTGGTTATATACTTACTGGTGGAGGATTCAGAGAATATGAAGAACAAGTAGCACTAAGAAATAAATACTGTCCTGATCCAAAATTAACAGTTCCATCATCATCTTGTAAACCACAAGTAGCGATTCCTGGAAGATCAACTCATGAACAAGGCTTGGCTCGTGATTTTCACTGCAATGGAGAATTAATTAACTGGGATAAACAAAACCCAAGATATACTCAAACTCCTAAAACAAAAGCATGTTTCGATTGGTTAGTACAAAATGCTGGAACATATGGATTTGCTAATCTACCTAAGGAAAATTGGCATTGGTCAACAGGACCAGATAAGGGTCGTTAATAAATATTTTACATATGCCTAAAAAAACAAAAATAATTTTTATAGTAGTATTTCTAACTGTCGGAATAATAATCCTTGGTCTTTATTTCTATACTAAAAATAGTACCCCAAATACAACAAATACTGATAAAACTATATATCAGAAATTTAACCCATTTGGAACAAGTACTAAGGTTTCCACCGAAAACACCCCAGAAGAAACAAACACTCCAACAGAAAATATAGTAAAAGAAGCTTCAAAATTTCATCAAATAACTAATTTTGCAGTCGCAGGAGCAACATATTTTGAAGATATGAGACTACTCCCAATAAAAGAAAAAGTTGTTGAAACAACTCCAGCTGTAACACCAGAAGTAACGACTACAGAGACTAAAACACCAATTAAAATAACTAACACAAAAATACTACCAAAGACAGCAAAAACAGTTTTACCTATAAAACCAGCAGAACCAACAACAGAAATAGTGCCCTCACTTAGATATGTAGAGAAGGCGACAGGACATGTGTATCAGATGTATTTAGATACAAAAGTTGAAAATAAAATATCAAACTCTACAATTCCAAGTGTTTATGAAACTATTTTTGATAGTAAGGCAAATTCTATTATTTATAGATATATTTCTCCAGATGATAATAACTCTATTACAAGTTTTGTTGCCTCTCTTGGAGGTAAAAGTAATTTCCTATCTCCAAACATACTAGATATAAGTTTATCTCCAGATAAGAGTAAATTTTTCTCACTTATTGAAAGTAAAACTGGGGTCACTGGAATAATTAAATCTTTTGAAGAGACGAAAACTACACAAGTGTTTACTTCTTCTTTCTCTGAATGGTTATCTCAATGGGTGACAGATAAGAATATATACCTAACAACTAAGCCTTCTTACTTAGTAGAAGGAAGTGTATTTAATTTAAATACAACAAACGGAACCTTATCTAAAATTTTTGGAGGTGTGAAAGGTCTTACAACTCTTGCAAATAATGATGGCACTTCTATTATATTCGGAGCATCATTAGATATAGGCCCTAAGCTGAACTTATTTGATATCAAAAACCACACATCATCAGATTTGAATGTATATGGCTTACCTGAAAAATGTATCTGGAGTAGTGATAATATAAATGTTTATTGTTCAATTCCTAATGTAATTACAGGAACTCAATACCCAGATGTTTGGTATCAAGGACTAGTAACTTTTGATGACAGAGTTGTAAAAATAAATACACAAACAAAAGACATAATCTCAATAGCAAATTCTAGTAATGATAAACCAGTAGATGCTACTCATCTATTTTTAGATAAAAAGGAAAGTAAACTATTCTTCATTAATAAAAAAGATTCTACACTTTGGAGTTTGGACCTATAGTTAATTACTGACTACTAATTTTAGTAGAGACAAAAACACCTGAGCAATGCTCAGGTGTTTTAATTGGTAATTAATAGATAATTATTAACTATTTATATCTCCAACATATTTAATAACTACTCTTCTTTCTGCTCCATATCCTTCTGATTCTGTTTTAATATCTGGAAGATTTTCTAGAAACATGTGTATAATACGGCGTTCACTCGCTGGCATAGGATCAACTTGTATATTACTTTTAAAATAACGAGCTCTCTCTGCCATCATGTGAGCTATATTCTTAAGATTATCAAATCTTTTCTTTTGATATCCATTTACATCAATAAAAATATTTGATATCTCTTCTATCCCTGTTGCTTTCTCTGTCATCTTACGAACTATATGATTAAGAGAACGAAGTGTTTCTCCTTCGCGTCCAATCATAAATCTTGAATCCGGAGTCTCTATCATACACCAAAGCATTCCATCCTCAAGAGATATTTCACATTTTGAAATAGTACAAGCAGTATGTGTAAAAATATTTTCTATTATTGATTTGATTGTTTCTTCTTGGTTCATATTAATTTTATTTAT
>CAIJZW010000075.1 GCA_903825265.1 uncultured bacterium
CATCCCAATTATCTGACATCCAGCAATCATAACAATAGACAGGGAAAGTTGTTTCTGTTGGATACATTGAAATGATTTCTTTTTTACAAAGATCACACATTCGTTTATATAAAGTACGTTCATTTCTCCAAACTAAACGTCTCTGTCTTCGGCATTCTGGACAAAACGTAGGGGGAGGAACATTCATTTTCTCATAAAAAGAAACATCATCTGATCCAACTATGAAACTATTTTTACAATTTTGACATGATTTTTCCATAAATTTATAGTTATTAACTACTATTACTAATAATATACCTTTTTTAAGCTTTATAAAATATTAATACTACTTCAGTTTCATGTAAGCATTTTCTTCTTTTCCTTTTTTTATTTTAAATTCTTTTTCTGTAAGATATTCATCTTTACTAGAAAGAAATGAATTTGCCCAGAAGCCGTATTGTTGATTTGACATAGAAGTATCACAACTTGTGATAACAGGGACTAGATATGGATGGATTGATTCTATATGTTTAATGAGTTTTTTACTTAATGTTTTTTGTGTTGAGAACATAAGTATGTATTGACCCATCTCTTTAATTACTCCATTCCAAGGGTATATAGAATTTATAACCCAATAGTCTATAGAGATTGCGAGCTTTTCTTTAATAGCCGAAATACTCAAAGCATTTACTTCTTCTTTATTTGAACATGTTGTATAAACAAAAACAATATTTTTTTCTTCTTCAAACATAATATTTAAATATATAGATTAATAAATTTATACTACTACGACTATATAACCCGTTTATCTTTTTTAATTTTTATAGAAGTATAGCATATCTAAATATTAATGTCAAGTATAATAAACAAAAAAGTCCTAAAATAGTGCTATTTAGAAAGGATAAAAGTTATTAATAAATATTTTGTTCGTATATATTGACAAATTACTATGCTTTAATATATACTTAAAATACATATGAATGAAAACTTAGATTTAAAGAAAAGTTTGGAATATATAGGATTCTCGGAGAAAGAAGTTGTGGTATATTTGGCTATACTTTCGCTTGGGAAAGGTACTGTTACAGAGATTTCAAGAAAGGCTGGAATTAATCGTCCTACTGGTTACCATGTGCTTGCTTCCCTTTCAGCAAAAGAACTTGTAAAAGTCTCTGGTAAAGAGCCAAAACAGGAATATGTAGCTCAATCCCCAGACCAAATAGAGAAACTTTTAAAGAATAAAATTGAAGAAGATCAAAAGTTTATAAATGAAGCCAAGAAAATAATTCCAGAACTTAAATCAATTCATAATGTAGCTGATAAGCCGAAAGTATTTTTCTATGAGGGGGTAGATGGGTTAAGAAAAGTTTATGAAGACACTTTAACTTCTCACGAAGCGATAAGAGGATATGCAACAGTTGATGATATGCATCAAGGAATACCAAATTATTTTCCAGAATATTATAAACGCCGAGCGAAGGCAGGGATATCTATCAGAGCTATTACTCCCAAGACAGAGATTAGTATAGAAAGAAGAACTCATGATAAAGAAGAATCAAGAGAGATGGCTCTTGTTCCTGCCGACAAGTATTACTTTTCTCCAGAAATAAATATTTATGACAATAAAGTCATGATTGCTTCTTGGCGAGAAAAATTAGGAATAATAATTGAGAGTGAAGAAATCGCCGACGCTATGAAAAAGATATATGAACTTGCTTGGTCTGAAGCAAAAAGATTAGATAAAGAGATTTAATTAGCAATTATAAATTTTCTCTCGGTCTGTATTGCAGAGCTTCAAGTATATGAGAAGTTTTTATATTTTCACATTCTTCTAGGTCTGCTATAGTACGAGCAAGTTTGATAGTACGGTGATATGCACGAGCAGACAGTTGAAGACGTTCAGCACTTTGATTGAGAATTTTTCTAGTCTCATCATCAAGGGGTGCATAGATATTTAATTCTTTTACATTCATCTCACTGTTTGTATTTATTTTCCTTGGAGAATTTTTGAATCTTTTTATTTGAATATTACGAGCATTCTTCACTCTTTGTTTTATTGTTATTGTTTTTTCTCCTTCTTGAGATCCATTTGAAAGTTTATCGTAATCAACATTTCCAACTGTTACCCAGATATCTATACGGTCCATGATAGGTCCTGATAATTTTCTTTTGTATCTATCAAGATCACTTGGTTTACAGATGCACTCTTTTTGTTTGTTGCCTTTATTTCCACAAGGGCAAGGGTTCATTGCTGCCACGAGAATAAAATTTGATGGAAATATGGCTGAACCACGAGCCCGAGAAATTGATACAATATTATCTTCAAGTGGCTGACGTAGAGATTCTAAAACTCTTTTTTCAAATTCAGGAAATTCATCTAGGAAAAGTACTCCTCTATGAGCAAGTGTTACTTCTCCTGGTTTTGGATTTATTCCTCCACCAATCATAGATACATAACTTGCAGTGTGATGAGGAGATCTGAATGGTGGTTCTGTGATTATTACATCTTCTAATAAACCAACAATAGAATGTATTCCTGTAATTTCTAAACACTCTTCTTTTTCTAAATCAGGTAATATATGTGAAAATACCCTAGCCAACATAGTCTTACCTGTCCCGGGTGGTCCAGACATTGCAATATTATGTCCTCCTGAAGCGGCTATTTCTAGTCCACGTTTAGCCCCTTCTTGTCCTTTAATATCTGAGAAGTCTATATTATTTATTTTATCTTCATGTGCTATTTCTGTTAAAGGTTGTGGAATTATTTTGGGTCTTTCTTTTTCTAATAAATTTCCTTTTTTGTCTTTTTTCGGTATGTATATATGATCTATAACTTCTTTTAAATTTTTGACTCCATAGATAGTTATTCCATCTACAAGGGCAGCTTCTTCAGCATTTTCTATTGGTAGAAATATTTCTTTATAACCAAGCTTCTTCGCTGTTTCTGTTAAAGGTAAAGCTCCTTTGATAGGCCTTAACTCTCCATTAAGTGATAGCTCTCCTAAGAAAATTCTTCCCTCCGGTTCGAAATTTATTTCTTCAGCAGAAAGTAAATAAGCTAATGCTATGGCTAAGTCAAAATATGGACCTTCCTTTTTGAGATCTGCCGGTGAAAGAGAAATAACTATTTTTTGATTTTGGTTTTTAGGAGAATCAAATGAAGAGTTCTTTAAAGCAGAACTCATTCTATCTTTGGATTCATCTACTGCTTTATCAGGAAGTCCTACTAAAGTAAAAGAGTGCAAAGTTTTCTTTGTGATGTCTACTTCTATTGTGACAATCTTTCCTTTCAAAAGATGTGTTTGTGCTGAGTATATTCTTGAAAATGACATAAAATTTAACCCCTTAGAATTGTGATAATTCTAAGGGGTTAAAAACTAAATAACTTTTTCCATACATGATTCACAAGTGCGTGCACTTGGATTCACTTCTAATCTTTCTTCTTCTATTTTATTTTTACAAACTTCACATATTCCATAATTTTCTGTTCCTATTAGGGATAATGCATGTTTGATGTCATTTAATCTTGATTCAAGAGTGTTTAGTTTACTGGATCTTTCTTCGTAATCTTCTGCTCTTTCAGACATATCTCCTTCATCTAAAACATCTTGATGGCTAACTTCACTTTCAGGGGATGCTTCCCAGTCATTGGTCTCACTATCAAATTTACCAAGAGATTTTAATTCTTCTTCTAATAGGTTCTTTTCTTCTTCTAATTTTGCTTTATATTTTTCCATACATTAATATTATCATTAATTTATTAAATGGCAATCCTATAATGGTTTTATATTTTTAATCATTAATCGGCTGATTATTTCTTTTATGGAGTCTTCACTATCTGTAATAATAAGATTACTTTTATCTGCAAATAAATAATAAAGTATAGGTTCTTCATCCTCATTAAGTAGAACTCTTACATCTTTGTTATTTATAATAATATCTTTCCATTGTCTTTCACTTAACTTTAATTTATTTTCAGCAGTGTTGAATTCAAATAAAGTAAACATATCAGTTGCTATTGTTTTTTCCCATTCGAGCATCCCAGCGTAAGTGTATGAATAATCTTTAGTTTGGAAGATCATGAATAGTGAGGGTTTAATAGTAGTATTTTTTGTATATGTTCCTATCATATAAGAACCAGAAAGAGATCTAATAAGTGAGGAAGGAGCAGTAAAATTCATTTTAGAAAAAATGTACTCTACTGGTAAATTTTGTTGTAGGTTACCCACTTCTTGTTTTAGAAATATATTTTTTATTGAGATATTTTTATCAGATGTTTTTGGATCTTTTTTAGAAATATTTATTTTACTTATTAAGTCATCCCCGTCATTTATCAGTAAAGAAGAAGATTCATCATAAGAGATTAAAGTTTCTTCTTTTGTTATTTGCCCTTGAACACTTTGATTTGAATTTGTTTTTTGTTGATACAGAAGATAGGCTCCAAAAATTGCAGATAAGATTAATATAATTCCACCTATAACAAAGAGAGTTTTCTTAAATGGGGAACCTTCTGCCTTTTTATAGATGTCTTCTCTATCGCGTTTATTCTGTTCTGCGAGTGCAACTTTAATAACAGAAATTTCATTTGTACGAACAGTATCTGCCATGTCAGAGAGATATGTTCTTACTGTTTTTAAATTATCTTTATTATTTGGTTGTGTTTTGTTTTCATCCATTTTTGTAAAACTTTTAAGCTTTAGGTTTAAAGAAATCTTTATCTGCTTCTTTGATTGAGAAGTTTATTCTTCCCTTCTCATCAACTTTAATTATTTTAACAGGAACTACATCTCCTTCTTTAATAATATCAGAAACTTTCTCTACTCGGAATGGTGCTATTTCAGAAATGTGCACAAGACCTTCTGTTTCAGTTCCAATTCTTACGAATGCTCCGAATTCCATAAGTTTTACAACTACTCCTTTAGCCATATCTCCTATTTTGTATTCATGTGTCATTTCTTCTATTATTTTTCCAGCCTCTTCTGCCCCACCATCTCTACCTGTTATGAAGACTGTACCATCTTCTTCTATTGTTATTTCTGTTTTAGTTTTTTCACGGATTGCATTTATATTTTTACCTCCTGGGCCTATAACCATTCCAATCTGATCCTTTTTAATTTTTACAGTCAGAATCATTGGAGCATTTGGAGATATCTTCTCACGAGGACTTTGTATTTCAGTTGTGATAGTTTCAAGAATTTGTAATCGAGCAGTTTTAGCACGAGTTAGTGCTTCTTTTAATATTCCTATTTGAACTCCATCTACTTTTACATCTAATTGTATAGCAGTGATTCCATTCTTAGTACCTGCAACTTTAAAATCCATATCTCCATAATGATCTTCAGGTCCTTGAATATCAGAAAGAAGAACATACTTATTTGTATCTTTCTCATCAGCCATAAGTCCGACAGATATACCTGCAACTGGAGTTTTGATTGGCACACCTCCATCCATTAGAGCGATAGTTGCAGCACAGATAGATGCTTGAGATGTTGAACCATTAGATGCTGTTGATTCAGAAACAACACGAATAGTATAAGGGAATAATGCTTTATCAGGAATTACAGGTGTGAGAGCCTTCTCTGCTAAAAATCCATGACCCATTTCTCTTCTGTTTATTCCTCCGACACGTCCTGTTTCACCTCCAGAATATGGAGGAAAATTGTAATGATGCATGAAACGCTTTTTTGACTGAGACTCCATTCCTTCTATAAGTTGCATATCTTCTGGTCCACCAAGGGCTAGAACAGACAGTACATGAGTTTCCCCTCTGTAAAATATTCCAGAGCCGTGTAACACTTCTGATATTCCTCCTGCTTTTGCATAAAGTTTTCTAATTTCATCAACAGCTCTTCCGTCTGCACGGATTCCTTGTAGAAGTGCCATCTTGTGAAACGCACCATCTAAGTAGTGATGAATATAATCTTCTGAAGCACTTTTGATTGCGTCATCAGACTCATTTGGATATTTTTCGTCTAAAATTTTCTTCCAAAGAGTTTCTGCTTCGTTTGTAACCTTTTTACTTTCAGAGCTAAAAAGTTTTTCTTCAAGCATTGGTCGAACACGCTCATTGAAAATTTCTATTGTTTCTTTTTCTATCTCTATCTTTGGAAATGAAAGTTTTGCTTTTCCAAATTCAGAATAAAGTTTCTTTTGGAAATCTTCCCATTTTGATATTTCAACTGAAGCTAAGTCAAAACATTGACTCATTTCAGATTCTTCTATTTCAAAAGACATTGCTTCTATCATATTGATAGTTTTATCTTTACCACAAACAAGTAGATCAAGTTCGTATACAGCTTCATCACTATTTGGAATGTAGTTGTTTACTTGTATTGTTTGATTTTCCCCGCCTTGTGTCGAGGCAGGTTTTTCTTTACCTATTTGTACAGCTCCTATTGGTCCATTCCATGGTATATCTGACATATGAAGTGCAATAGATGCCCCATTAATTCCTAGAACTTTTGGATCGGTATTTCCAACAGCTATAACTGTTACTATTACTTGTACAGCATTTTTTATATGTTGATCGAAAAGTGGACGGATAGTTCTATCTATCATTCTTGCCGCAAGGATAGCTTGGTCACTTGGGCGACCTTCTCTCTTATTGTATTGACCACCTAGAATTTTTCCTTTTGCATAAAACTTCTCCAAGTATTCAACTGTTAGGTTGAAGAATCCTAAATTCTTACTCCCATCTTTTGAAATAACAGCTGTTGCCATAACAACAGTCCCCTCACTTTTTAATATAACAGAACCATTAGCTTGGTTTGCTAAATCAGAAAACATAGCAATAACCTTTTTGCCACCAATTTCTACTTCGTATTCTTTGCTTTGCATATTATTTTTTACTAACCTCCAGACTCTAGTTTTGAAATCCATATATTTATGGCTTCAACTCTAACTGTCTGGAGAATAGCTTTCTTATCTATTAATACTAGAAGCATAGCAAAAATCTCTCTTTTTTCAAAGAGAGATTTTTGTGAAATTTAGTATATTAGATACTTCCTTGGGTTTGCTGAAAGATCAAGAAAATCATCTGCTTGTTCTTTGAGTCTCATACTTGCAGACTTACCAAAAGAGATAACTTCTACTTGTGTCATTGTTTGCATGTATTCTACTAATGGAACGAAATCCCCGTCACCAGTTACAAGTACAACTGCGTCTAAGCGTGAAGCCATCTTCATCGCATCAACAGCCATTCCTATATCCCAGTCACCTTTCTTTGCCCCACCTGCGAAAACTTGTAAATCTTTTATTTTTGTTTCAATTCCAAGTTTATTTAATGCATCAAAAAATCCTTTTTCTTCTCCCCCTTCAGCTGTTACTAAGTATGCTATTGCGCGAACTAACTTACGTCCTGCAACTGCATCCTTTAGAACTGCTCCGAAGTTTACTTTTCTCTTATATAAATTTTTAGCAGAGTGGTACAAATTTGATGTATCTATAAAAATTCCAACTCTCTGTTCTTTATGTTTTATTATGCTCATATATTTATTTAAATTATTTTATTAAAATTTCGACCAATGTTTTATGACTTTAGTAAAATAGCTCTTATCAAAGGGTCCGCAAAATATCTGCTGAGATTTATGCTGAAGTTTCGACTCGACAGTCTCAACCGCCCCCTTTTCAAAGATTATTTTACTTATGTCGTCCAATATCATGTTTGTCGTAGAAAAAATAGTCTTTGAGAAATGCCTTACGGAGGCTGTCGAGCCGAGTACGAGCAAAATTTTCAGTAGAAAATTATTGTGTGCATTTCGAGAAGAGCTATTTTCTTCGTAGTATTATTATACCTTATCTAAAAACAAAAACTCCTCAGACAGATGTCTAAGGAAATTTTTGTTAAGCTTTTATTTTTTTAACTTCTTTCTCATGACGTGACTTGTCTGTTTTCTCTAGGTATTTAAGGTGTGTTCTTCTGTCTGCCACCATCTTAATTAGTCCTCGTCTTGAATGGTTGTCTTTTTTGTGAATCTTTAGGTGATCTGCAAGTTCGTCTATTCTTTTACTTAGAACAGCAATCTGCACTTCAGGGCTTCCTGTATCTTTATCATGAAGCTGATTCTTCTTTATAATATTTTGCTTTTTCTTTGTTGTTAACATGATTAATATATACTAGCACAAATTATACAGAAATGCAAGACCCTTCCTGTTGTAGTCTAAACTACTAATTTCTTAGTTTTTATATCAGATTAGACACAAAATGTATCGTTATTATGATATAATTATTGTACGACATTATGGCAACACAGTTAGAACAATTAAAAAGAGAATTTTTAGAGCATGTTGAAATAGAGAAAGGTAATAGTCTAAAAACTGTAAATAATTACGATCATTATATAAGTCGTTTTTTTGAATTTTCAAAGATAGAAAATCCGAAAGATATAAATGATGATAAGATTCGCGAATTTAGACTTTATTTGAATCGCCAGCCTGGAGTTAAGGTTCGTGGTCAGCAGTCTGGAACACTTAAAAAGAATACTCAAAATTATCATTTAATAGCTATTAGATCTTTTCTTAAATACTTAATGAAAAGAGATGTTTCTTCTTTGGCTCCTGATAGGATAGACCTCGCTAAAATAAAAGAACGTTCTTTAGATTTAATTTCTACAGATGAACTCAATAGACTACTTAATGCTCCCCTTTCTGTAAATATTACAAGTAAAAAAGATGAAACATTGAAGTTACTAAGAGACAAGGCTATTCTAGAATTATTTTTCTCTACAGGACTTCGTCTCTCAGAGCTTTGCTCTTTGAATAGAGATTTGGACTTATCTAAAGATGAATTTTCAATTCGTGGAAAAGGAGAGAAGGTTCGAGTGGTTTTTCTTTCAGAATCAGCTAAGAGTGCGATAAGAGAATACTTAAAAAACAGAAAAGACTTAGACGAACCGTTATTCATACAATATTCGAGAAACAGTGGAAAGAGTAACCGATTAACTCAGCGTTCAATAGAAAGAATTGTTAAATTTTATGCTATTAAGGCTGGAATTTCAAAGAAAGTTACTCCTCACGTTATTCGTCACTCATTTGCAACAGATTTACTTTCAAATGGAGCAGACATTCGTTCAGTTCAGATGATGCTTGGTCATGCAAATATTGCAACTACACAAATATATACACATATAACAGATAAGCAATTGAGAGATGTACATAAAAAGTTTCACAGCAATTAACTAACATTTTAATTTAATAGATAAAGGACTATAATAGTAATTATGGATTATAAAGGACATAAAGAACATTTTGATATTGCCTATAGGACAGGTAGTGATTTTTGGACAAATCTCTTTTCTAAAGATAAAGAAAAAATTTTAATAGAAGAACTTCCTCAGGGTTCTCTTATTTTGGATATTGGTTCTGGTAGAGGACTTTTTGCTAAGAAATTAGCAGAATCTGGTTTTTCGGTAATTGGTTTAGATTTTGAAAAAAACATAATAGATAAGACAAATAATGAAATAAATAATTGGGGACTTTCTGGAAAATTAAAATTTGTAGAAGGCGATGTTTTAGATATTCCATTCATAGATAGTAGTTTTGATGCTGTTTGTGATTTTGGATTAATTGAAAACTTAGATAAAAATGATTGGAGTAAATATAAAGATGAAGTGAATCGTGTTTTGAAATCAGGAGGTCTTTATCTGAATGTATCCTTATCAAAAGATACTCAAAACTTTTTTGAATTTTCTCCAAAGAATTCAGAAGATGGAGATTTTGAAAAATATAATATTCATTACCATTTTTTTACAAAAGAAGAAATAAAAAATATATTTAAAAATGAATTAGATATGATTAATCAAAAGATTGAATTTGTAAAAGGGCCTAATGATGTAGTTATAATTGAAACACTTTTTAGAAAAAAATAAATGAAAATAATTTCTTGGAATACAAATGGATTAAGAGCAACTGTTAAGCAAGGGTACTTTACTCCCCTATTTGCTTTTAATAATCCTGACATTGTATGTTTTCAAGAAACAAAATGTGAACCCGATCAACTTGATGAGAAGACAAGAAATTTAAATGGATATCATTCTTATTTTTCTTTTTCTAAAAATAAAAAAGGTTATAGTGGTGTTGCAATTTATTCAAAAGAAATTCCACTTAAAGTTGAGTATGGAATATGGATAAAAAAATTTGATGATGAAGGAAGAATTTTAATTGCTTATTATTCAAATTTTATTTTAATAAATTGTTATTTCCCGAATGGAGGATCTGGAGAGGAAAGATTAAAATATAAATTAGAATTTTATGATGCGTTTTTAAAATTTATAAATAATCTAAAAGAGAAAAATAATAATGTAATTTTTTGTGGAGATGTAAATACAGCTCACAAAGAAATCGATCTTGCTCGACCAAAAGAAAATTCTTCAGTTACGGGGTTCCTTCCTATCGAACGTGAGTGGATTGATGAAGTTGTAAATAATGGATTTGTTGATATCTTCCGAAATTTATATCCAGACAAAAAAGATGTTTATACTTATTGGGATATGAAAACTCGAGCTCGAGATCGAAATGTTGGATGGAGGATTGATTACTTTTTTGCAAACCAATCTTTTGTAAAAAAAGTTAAAAATTTTAAAACTCTATCTGATCACTATGGTTCCGATCATTGCCCGATAATGATTGAAATAATTTAATAATAAAAACGTAGAAGTATTCACTTCTACGTTTTTATTATACTCCATGTTTTATGTGTAACTTTTTTATTTCTTCTTCTTCCAGTTTGTCTTTTTTATCTTTCCCCTTCTCCCCTAAAGTTTTTAATTCTGTATCTTTAAGTGAATCTAAAGATTCTATTAATTTAGATAAATGTGCTGGAGTATTTTTAGTAGGATCATCTAGAACTTCTTCTAAGAGAGCATTTAGTATCCATCCCATACGTGGACCAGGTTTCACGTGTAACACTTCCATCATATATCTACCATCTATCGCTAATTGTCCTACAGATATAGGGTCTCTCAAAACTTCTTCTATCATAGCGTGATATTTACGAAGTCTATATGGGGCTTCAACTTTTTTCATTCCGACTCTATCGCACTCACGAACCTTCATAAGGTCCCATATATTATCTTTCCCTACGCTTTGAACAATTCTTCTTACGGCAGAAAGTGTTATTTTCTCCGTATCTGAGAAGAACATGTGGTTTCTCGTGAAACTAAGTACCTTTTCTGTAACAACTTTAGGGTATTTAAGCCTTTCCATTATCTGTTTGGTGATTCTTTCCCCTATAACTTCATGTCCATAGAAGGTATATTTACCCTTCCCTTCGTTTTTTGTACCATCCCAACGTCTTGTCCTTGGCTTACCTATATCATGAAACAGTGCTGAAAGTCTTATTTCTAAGTCCCAATTTTTTTTAGTAGCATGATCAAGAGCATTAAGTAAATGCTCCCAAACGTCATATATATGTGCACCTTTCTGTTCACACCCAATACCCTCTTCTAACTCAGGGATTATATATCTTAATAAGCTAAGCTTTTGGAGTAATACAATCCCCATATATCCATTTTCTGACATTATAATCTTTGTAAACTCATCACGAATTCTTTCAAGAGAGATATTTTTTATAAGTTGAGAGTTATCCACAATAGACTGCATTGTTTCATAAGAAATAGTAAAATTTAATTGTGACGAAAAACGTATAGCTCTTAACATACGCAAGGCATCTTCTTGAAATCTATCATTAGGATTACCAACGGCTTTTAGTATTTTGTCCTTTATATCTTCTTGTCCTTTATAAAGGTCAATTAATTGTCCTTTATATGGATTATAAGCCATAGAATTAATCGTAAAATCTCTTCTTTTAAGGTCGTCTTCTATTTTATCACTAAATTGTACTTCATCTGGATGTCTAAAATCAGTATATTTTGTCTCAGTTCTGTATGGTGTAACTTCTACAATATAATACTCATTTAAATTTGAGGTCGTATTGGCTACTTTTTCAGGGCCTAAATCATGTTTTGTTTCATGTGTAACGCTAATGAACTCTTTATTGTTGTTATCAGGTGTTTCACATGTAACATTTTCTTTGTTTATGCATACTCCAACTGTACCAAATTTATTTTCATATATAGTTTTCTCAAATAGAGATATTATTTCTTCAGGCTTAGCATTTGTTGTAATATCCCAATCTTTTGGTTCTTTATTTAAAATAAGATCACGAACACATCCTCCAACAAGAAAAGCCTCAAAACCTGCTTTTTCGAGTGTTTCTGTTACACGTGTAACATAGTTAGGTATTTTTGAGTTATTTATTATAGGCATATTTGCCATATACTATTATATTACATAATAATAAGCCGAAAGATGGGCTTATTGTTAAATTCTTAAATTATAAGATAATTTATTTTGTGCGGGGTAGGAGAATCGGACTCCTGTCTCATCCTTGGCAAGGACGTGTTCTACCACTAAACCAACCCCGCTAACTATTTATAACTGATTGCTATTATAATATTTTTTATAGATTAAATGCAATTTATTTATTCTTAACCTTTAAGAATAAAGCATATTTTGTAAACAATTATTAATCATGTATAATAAATATAGTTTATATGCACCCGTAGTGAAACGGATATCATGCCTGCCTTCGAAGCAGACGTTCCAGGTTCGATTCCTGGCGGGTGCACAAATTAATGATTTAAAAGTATTTGAAGCATTAATTTGTGCAAGCCGGAGCGCGATGGCGCAAGGCGGGGTCGCGAGATTTTTCAGCAGAAAAATACTTGTGACTACACAGATTCTTAATTTGAATGTTCTTTTAATACAGTATTAGATGACCTTTATTAGTCCTTTATACACAGAAAAAATCGTTAAAAATGTGGGAATATGTGTATAACTATGTGTGCATTGTTTATAAAAGACATAATTTAATACTTAAATTTTTGAAAGGACATACATGGAAGTCTTTAAAATACATTGATTTATATGATTATTTTGTAAAATACATCTTTTTATTTTATTATTTAGTTTAATATGTTATTTAGTATGTTTCACGTGAAACACTAGTCTATTTGTTACACGTGTAACAAGTACATCATGAAGACATTTACTTCAAATTCTCAAAAAATAGGTCAACTTGGCGAAGAATTGGCTTGTATGTTTCTCGTGAAACATGATTTTTCTATTTTAGAAAGAAATTATACTAAAAAATGGGGAGAAATAGACATTATTGCCCAAAAAGGAGAAAAAAGATACTTTATAGAGGTAAAGTCAAAAAGTGTGTCTTCTTTAGATTTTGTTACACATGAAACAGGTAGGCCAGAAGATAATATGCATCCGTGGAAAATGAAACGATTAAGAAGGGTAGTAGAGACATATTTAATAAGTAAGAGGCTTGGTTATACAGAATGGCAGTTTGATTTACTTGTTGTTTATTTGGATTTAGAAAAAAGAGTTTCTAGGGTAAAAGTTATTGAAAATATAATACTTTAGTGTTATGGAACTTAGATATAAAAATAAGCTCTCTTAAAAATTAAGAGAGCTTATTTTTATTGTCGGGGCGCCGGGATTCGAACCCGGAGTCGCCTTGCTTTGCACCGCAGAAGCATAACATGCTTCTGGAAAAAATACCTTGGTCGGGGCGCCGGGATTCGAACCCGGAGTCGCCTGTTCCCAAAACAGGAATGTTAGCCGTTACACTACACCCCGA
>CAIJZW010000076.1 GCA_903825265.1 uncultured bacterium
TACCCTTATAAATGCAATTGCATTTATAAGGGTATTTTAATTTTGTTTGACTATTAAATAAGAATGATTTATTATTTCGATAAATAACAAGTTCTTTTGAACTTATAAAAATAAAGAAATGGAAAAAGAAAAATTTAGATATTCTGACGAAGAGTTAGAATATTTTAGGGGTCTCATTAATGAAAAAATTAAAGAGACCAGAAGTACTTATGAATCACATCAAGAAATGATGTCTAACAAGAATAGCAATGGAACGGACGACACGTATCGTCCTTTCAAAGCTCTTGGAGAAGACACAGAGTTTTTTTCAAGAGAAGAATTAATAAAAGAATCAAATCGTCTTCTTTTATTTATAAAGAAATTGGATCAAGCGTTGATCCGTATTGGTAACAAGACTTATGGTATTTGTCATCAGACGGGGAACTTGATTCCAAAAGACAGATTGATTTCTGTACCTCATACAACTTGTTGTATTGAAGTAAAGGAAAAAGATTTAAAGGGGATATATGCCCCAAATAGGAAAAAACCTGAGGTTGTAGTTTATTAGTTTAGTAATTTTAGAAACCAAATATTGTCTATGACAATATTTGGTTTTTTTGTAATATTATATTTATCATATATAATGAAAGCATGAAATCTCAATTTAATAGAACTTGGTTATTGGTTGCTATTATGGTTGTTATAAATATAGGGATATTCAAAGCCTTGTCTAATAAGTTGGAAGTTTACGTTGTTGATAGTATAACAAGTTCAATAACTGAAAATAATTAATAATAATTTATATAATATGGAAAAGAAACAATTAACTTTAAAACAGAAAATTAAAAAGAATATCTGGAAACATTTATATAGAATTTTTCCTTGGATGCAAACACATCTTCTTAAGTGGCATCTTATGTGGCACGAGAAAGGTCGCCAACCTTATCACATAGGATGGCTTGCACCAGGGAAGACGTTGAGAGAACTTGAAGATCATCTTCATAATGAATGGGGTTTTGGGAACCATTTCGTGGCATGGAAAGATAATGGTCAAGTTTTGTCATGGAGGAAGCTTGAAAGTTTTGAAAAGCAGTATCATTTAAGAGTATTTAAAGATGGAGAAATAAGAGGACATTATGAAGATACTCCAGAGGATAAACCAGTAAAGCATTTCGTAGAAATAGGAGAAGAATCTCGTATAGAAGAATTTAAGAAATTTCTTGGTCATTATATCGTACAGAAGAAGTATATTTCACATCTAAAACCAGATATGAGGACTGCTCCAGATTCAGAGATAACAATAGATGATAATAAATAAAATAAAAAGTAGTGGATTTTAATCCACTACTTTTTATTTTATTTAATTTTTGATTCAGGATAAATTATATCCCATAGAGCTCCTGCAACATTGTGAGGTTTACCTATAAGAGGGTAATGATGTAAATCTATGAATGGAGCAGAATTACATTCAATAACTCCACTTCTTGGTTGATTTTTCCAAGAGATAGATACATCGTCCATTATGAAATCAACTCCGATAAGTGGATCATCTAACACTTCGGCAATTTTTTCAAGCATTTCTTTATTATCTTTGTGTACCACATCTGTCATATCAGTTATTCCTCCACCAACAGCACGGCTTGTTTTCTGTCCGAGAGTTACAATCTCATCTTTTTTAGGAATTGTATCTTCATTACGATTCCAATGTTTAAGTTCTTTTACGGCTTCTTCATCTAAAGATAATTGATGAAAGATAGATCCATTACGTAGAGGATTTTTGTTTTCAATATTTATTAAATCTTTTATATTATGAATTCCATCACCTATAACATAAGCAGGTTCACGACGTAAAACAGCAATTAACTTTTTACCTATGAGAGTACCTCTGAATACATAACCAGTAAGTTCTTCTTCTATCATAACCCAAGGTGAAAGTTGGTGCGCTTTATTGTAAGCAATTATAAATTCTTCCTCACTTGATACATGAGTTGTCGTATGACGACTTCTTGATCCGATATTTGGTTTTGTAATAACTGGTTTATTAAGAGAGTTGAAAATTTTAAGAGCTTCTTTTTTGTTACTTGCTACTCCACCATTCGCAACAGGAATACCTTCTTTTTTGAAATGCTTTTTCATTTCATTCTTATTATCCATCCATTCTAATCCTTTTGGATTATAATTTTTTGTACGAGGGAGTACATCAAAGAATCGCATCTCGCCTTTGTATTTTGAGATGAAAACATCATTACCAATTCCAAATAAATGAAATTCACGCATTTCGATACCTCTCTTTATTGCTTCTTCCCATAATACATGTGCTCTTCCGCTATCTTTTGCATTAGGTTCTTTTGTAAAATTACCTAAATGTAATATGACTAGAATTTTTGTTAATATTGGTCCTATCCATTCAAGCTTATCTTCTGGAATTATTTTGCCCATCCAATTGGTCCAAGGTTCCACCATAGAACTGAATAATATTGAGGTATACATCAATGTATGATTTACTTGAGCTCCTCCACAATCAACACAATACTTTTTCTTTTTTTGTTCTGACATATTAAGTAATATACCACTGTTAATGCGCAACAGCAAAACCAATAACTTTTTTTGCTCCAGATTTTTTTAAAAGTTTTATTATTTCATTTATTGTTCCACCTGTTGTCGTTACATCATCTATTACAATGATGATTTTATCTTTTATTTGTTCTTTGTTTTTAATACTAAAAGCATTTTTTATGTTTTGTAGACGTCTGTTTCTATTTGTAAGCCTCGCTTGAGGAATTGTATTTTTATTTTTGTAAATTATGTTGGTTTTTAAAAGCAGAGGTTGTACCGCCACGTAAGCGGTCCAACCTCTGCTATAAGTAGCGGTACAACCCCTAACGAAACTTCTTGCTATTATTTCAGCTTGATTGTATCCTCGATTCTTTTTTCGATCATGTGATATCGGTACAGGGATAACATAAATAGGAGAACCCTTAGTGAACATTTTTATTTCGGTTATATCTTCAATAAAAGCTTCGTAAAGTAATTCTCCTAATTTTTGACCTAATTGAGACGAATGATAATATTTTAATTTCCATATAGCTTTCTTGATTATAGGATCTCGGTAGTCATAAACAGCAAATATCTCACTTTCTGTAGGTCTTTCTGCTTGTCGTAAATTATTTATACAATTTTTACATAATATTTGCCCATGTATATTACACCCAACACACTTAGAAGGGAACAATATTTCTAAAAATAAATTAAATTCGTTCTTTATTATTAAAATAGTTTTTTCCACTTCTTAATTTTACTATATATGTGTTATACTTAACAATAATAATTATGGATAATTCACTGAAGAATATAATATCATCTGGGCTAGCTAGTTTGTCTGGTATCTTTGCTTCTGATAAAGCGACAAAAAGTGTTTTAGGTATAGACATAGGGTCTTCTGCTATAAAAGTTGTTCAACTTAAAAAGAGTAATGGTAAGGCAGTTCTTGAAACTTACGGAGCTATTGCTCTTGGTCCTTATGGCAACATGGAAATAGGAGAAGTTGTTAATCTACAAGTAGACGATGTAGTTAAAGCTCTTTTAGATGTCATGAAAGAATCGAATGTAACTATTCGTTCTGGGGTTATTGCTATACCATCATCTTCAAGTTTAATCTTTACACTATCTTTACCTGATAAAATTTCTGAAGATAAATTAGCTAGTATCATACCTAATGAATCTCGCAAATATATTCCTGTTCCTATTTCTGAAGTTACTCTTGATTGGTTTGTTCTACCTAAAGAGAATGAGTCATCAGAGGATAATATTATGAATAAGCCTATGATTGCGAAAGTAGAACCTAAGACAGAAGTACTTGTAGTTGCAATTCATAATGATGTTTTATCTCGTTTTCAAGAAATTTTAACAAAGACAGAATTACATTCTGATTCTTTTGAAATGGAAATATTTAGTAATATAAGATCTTCTTTTTCTCACGATTTAGCCCCTGTGCTACTTATGGATTTTGGTGCATCTAAAACAAAATTATCTATTATTGAGGAAGGAGTAGTTCATGTTTTCCATGTTGTGAATAGAGGAGGAGCGGACATAACTAAAAACATTGCATCTTCTTTAGGTATTTCTTTTAAAGAAGCTGAAAAACTTAAAAGATCAGTTGGTCTTGATTTGAATAGCAATCCAGAAGTTGCTGATATTGTGAGATTATCTATTGAATATATTTTATCAGATACAAATAGTGTTGTGTTTGCTTACCAGAAGAAGTATAATAAAAACATAAGTAAAGTTATTTTGACTGGTGGTGGTTCTTTAATCAAAGGCCTTACAGAAAAAGCATCATCAAATTTTAACACAGAAGTAATTTACAGTAATCCTTTTTCTAAGACTGAAGCTCCAGCATTTCTAGAACCTATATTAACGGTTAGTGGTCCAGAGTTTAGTGTTGCTATCGGTTTAGCATTAAGACAATTGTTTTAATTATGGAGAACTCA
>CAIJZW010000077.1 GCA_903825265.1 uncultured bacterium
TGAAATGAGCTTTAAGCTCATCGTTAGTAGTCTTATAAGGAAGACCACCTACATACAACTTTTTTGCCATATATGACAATGTGCTTCTCATAGCGATACTTTCATATCATCTACTTGAAGAAAACTAATTTATAAATGTAATCGCGAAGCTGATTTCATTTACATACCTCAATGTTCGCACACGAAGAATGAAACTAATACCAAAACATAAGCTAACTACTGTCTAGAATTATAACAGAGATACATAATTAAAGCAAGGCAAATAAAATAAAGGAATAGTTAGTCTATTTATGAATATCTTAAACTATTCTTCCTCATTTGCATCTCCTATTACCCCAGAGGAAAGTGCATCTATTATTCTCTTTATGTTCCCTTCCATAATTCCTGGTATGTTTGACCATGATTGCTTTATTCTGTGGTCTGTAACTCTATCTTGAGGAAAATTATAAGTACGGATTTTTTCACTTCTGTCATTTGTTCCTATTTGAGCTTTACGATCTCCAGAATATTTGCGAGCCTCCTCTTCATCTTTCATCATTTGTAGCTTAGAAGTAAGCATCATCATTGCTTTTTCTCTGTTACCAAGTTGAGTTCTTTCTGTTGTACAACGTACATCTTCTCCTGTTGGTTTGTGAATAAGACGAACAGCGGTTTCTACTTTGTTAACGTTTTGTCCTCCTGCTCCACCTGAACGAGAATATTCAATTTCCAAATCAGCCGGATTGATAACAATAGTAGTTTTCTTTTTTAGTGGCAAGACAGCTACTGATGCTGTTGATGTATGTATTCTTCCATTTTTCTCTGTAGCAGGTATTCTTTGTACTCTATGA
This sequence comes from uncultured bacterium, assembly GCA_903825265.1. GTDB lineage: Bacteria > Patescibacteriota > Minisyncoccia > Phycocordibacterales > UBA9973 > UBA8515. The sequence goes on from CAIJZW010000077.1 coordinate 831, forward strand.
ACACCAGTTTCATATCTAAGCATTTTATAAACATCTTTACCTCTTACTTCTATGGAAGCTTCTTTGTATCCACCAGCACTACTAGTAGATTCATTCAATATTTTCCAGCTCCATTTGTTACTTTCTGTAAATCTTTCATACATATGTGCAAGTTCCCATGCAAAAAGTGAAGCTTCATCTCCTCCTGCTCCAGCTCTTACTTCAAGAACTATTTCATTTGGAAATTCTTCATTCTCTTTTTCAGATTTTATTAAATCTTGTATTTGTCTTTCAATTGCGTCTTTTTGGAATTTAATATTTTGAATTTCTTCTTCTGCTAAGTCACGTAAACTCTGATCATCTCTTACCATTTCATTCACTTTCTCTTCCTCACTTAAAAGACGCTCATATTCAAGAGCAAAATAACTAGTTTTGTGATCCTTTTTTAATTGTTCTAAGTCTAAGTTCATAGATAGTATTATATAACAAAAAAATAAAAAGCCCCATTAGAGCTTTTTATCTTTTTAAAATTTATTTCTTTGCTTTTCCAGATGCTGCTATGCGTTTCTTGAATCTATCTACACGGCCAGCTGTATCTAATACTTTTTCATTGCCTGTATAGAATGGATGACATTGACTACATATTTCAACTGCGATCTTATCCATGGATGATCCAACTGGAAAGATTGCTCCACATGCGCAAGTAACCTCTGAAGCACTGTTATATTTTGGGTGTATACCTTTTTTCATGACTCAACTATATTATCATGATATTTTTAGTTTTGCAATGGGTCAATATACTTAGTTTGAATATTAGATGCTTTTTTCATTACACTATCACCATAAAAGCTGTTTGCAGGCTTCTTAGTATCACATTTTCTTCCTGAGTAATATTTACAAGCTGCATTACGTTCACTTGTATAACTATCTCCTTTTGCCCCTAAATCAGTTAAATATATTGCAGAAGCCATGAATGCATCTTTTGCATACCAAGGGTCAGGAGTTTTGATTCCGAGAAGATTAGCAATTCTATTCTTCAATAGTTGCCATGTTGATGGTATGAACTGAGCAGGTCCCATGGCTCCACCGTATCCTGATCCTCCAATAGGACAAGAAACAAGAGTTTTGTATGGATCTCTTCCTACGGCTGTAGTTATATCAAAGAATGGTTTAACATCTCTTGTTGGTTTCATTACATTACTGAAAGCTTTACCACTTTTAGAACTTACCCCTGACCCAGTATCCATATTTGTAACATAACAAGATCCTTGATCTGTTCCTAGATTACTTTCTTGAGTTAGAATAGCAAGAAGAAAAGCTGGCCTAATGCCTGTTTTAGTTTCAGCTACTTTTGCATATTCTAGAGCTTTTTCAAAAGGAATTGCTGATACGTCACGAAGATTAAAAAGCATTGTTAATATTTCAGATCGACGTTTTGCTTTATCATTTAAAAGTTTTTGATATTCTACTTCTTTATTTTTACTAATAGAGAGAAGTTGTTGTTTGCTTTGTTCGTTTGTTTCAACTTGTTTTTTGGCTTCCTCTAATTGTTTTTGAGTATCTACTTCTTGATTTTTCTTTTGCTCCAAAATGTTCTTTTCTTGCTCTGTTTCAGTTTTTACTCCCTTGATTTCATTTACTGATGAATTAATACTCTTTTTGAGAGAAGAAAATGCATCTATATCCCCATATGTATCTGAAATAGTATCATTAGAAAGCATAAGAGCCATAATAGATTTATCATCCATTTCTCTATCTTTGCGTATTAGTTGAGCAAGAGACTCTTTAATATCATCTATTTTAGTGTTTAAAACATTAATCGTTTTGCTTTTAGCAATTATCTCTCCACCTAATTTTTTAATGACTAATCCTTTAGCTTGAATATCTAGTTTTGATTTTTTGATTTGAGTTGCAAGTATTGAAATATCTCGTGAAAGAGAAACAGATTGTCCTTTTTGAGAAGAAAGTTCTTTTTGTTTTTGAGCGATTTCATTTTCAAGTTTTGAAAGTTCGCTCTCAAGTCTTGCTCTATCTGCTTGAGCATTCTCTAACGCTTGGTCAGCATAAACTTTAGGTGTGCCATAAAAAATAAAGTTACCAAAAGTTGCTGAAAATATAAATAAAAAAGAAAAAAAGTATAGAATGTATCGATTCATCTTTTTATTATACCTCTAATTTATTATAGGGTAAACCTTTCGCTTATAAAGATTCTGTAGTCTAAATTATACAATATAAAAACCCTCTAATTTTAGAGGGTTTTTATATTGTATTTTAATATTATTCTGTAGGTGTAGCTTCTTCTTCTTTCTTACCTCTTTTTTCTACTTCAATAGCAGATAAATCTACAGGTGCTTCTTCTTTTTCTTCTTTTGCTGCTGCTACAAGAGCAACAACTTCTTCTCCTTCTGTTATAAGAGTTACTCCATTAGGAAGTTTTATGTTTTTAACATGGATTACATCTTCTAATGTTGCAATACTTGTAACGTCAACTTCTATGTTGTGTGGAAGATCTTTTGGAAGAGCTTTGATATCTACTTCGTGTAATACTTTTACCAAAGTACCTAGTCCATCTTTTTCTGCTTTTGCAAGACCTATGAATTCTAGAGGAATTGTAACTTCCACTGGCTTATTCATATCAATTGCTAAGAAGTCCACATGAACAGGAAATCCTTTAACTGGATCAACTTGAACATCATGGATAAGAACGTCAACTTTTTTGACCTTAGTATCTTCTCCTGTAATATTGAGAACTATTGTACTTGTCTCACCTGCTACTTTCAAAACCTTTATAAAATCGGTGCTCAAAACGGAAACAATAGTGTTTTCCACTTGAGCGCCATAGACAACAGCTGGAACCATACCTTTAGATCGTATGACTGCAAGCTTGTCTGTCTTACTTCGCTTTGTTGCGGTTAATGTATTCATGGGGGTAATAATAACACTAAAATACAAAATTTGCAATTAGATTATAAGTTATTAAATAGTTTTAGTCTGTTATATACTACTTCTTCTATTGCTTCAACTGCTGGTTTTAATATTTTATATGGAGCTACTTCGTTTGGATTTTCTTTAAGATATTTTTCTAATGCTTCTTTGTATGCGACACGAATTTCTGTATTGATATGGATTATAGATATTCCTGCTTTTATAGCTTCTTTAAAATCAATATCTGCTATCCCTGAACCACCATGAAGCACAAGTGGAACTCCACAAGTTTCTTTTATTTCTTTAATTCTTTGTATGTCTAATCTTGGATTACCACCTTTTACCATTCCATGAATATTACCTACTGATGGAGCAAGTAAATCTATATTAGTTTGCTCTATGAAGTGTTTTGCATCTTCTGGTTTAGTCATTGTTGCTTCTGAAACTCCTTCTGGAATAGCATCTAGAAGACGAGATGATTGACCAATGAACCCAAGCTCAGCTTCTATAAGTATATCTCTACCCTCTTTTTTTCCTAATTCTAAAGCATACTCTACACATTTCTTCGTAAGAATAATATTTTCTTCAAGTGGGAGTTTAACTGCATCTATAATTGCAGAATCATATCCTGCTTCTAATGCATTCTTTACAGAATCAAAACTGTAATGATGGTCGGCATTTAAAAATATTGGAAAGTTATCTTTCTCTCTTATTGTTTTAACTAAAGATGCTACTTCGTTTTTACCTATGAATTCTTCTTCTCCTTCTGACACCCCGATAATAACTGGTACGTTTAATTTTTTAGCTGCGTTGTATATTCCATGCAGTGCTTCTATGTTTGAAATATTAAAATGTCCTATAGCAATACTTTTTAAACTTGCTTCTTTTATATATTCTCTTAAAGTTTTCATATGCTCTATTATAACATATTATGATATAATAGAAGGTATATGGAGAAACAAATAGATTTTCTGGCTATAGGTGACATAGCAACTGAGCCTTTTATAAAAATTACTGATGCTGAAGCAAATTGTGACTTACAAGGAGAACATTGTAAAATATGTTTTCGTTTTGGAGAAAAGATTCCTTATGAATCTGCAGAGGTTTGTTATGCTGTTGGCAACAGCCCAAATGTTGCTGTAGGAGCAAAGAAATTAGGTATTAACTCTTATTTAGTTTCATATATTGGTGATGACTATGTTGGTAAGCAAGACATAGAGTCTTTAATGAAAGATGGTGTAAATATAGAATATATGAAAATTGTTCCAGGTATGGATTCAAATTATCATTATGTTCTTTGGTACGAGAACGAAAGAACTATTCTTGTTAAGCATACAGAGTTCCCCTATTCTTTTTCTTTGGATACCCCAGAAGCAAAATGGGTTTACTTATCTTCTCTTGCTTCTAACTCTTTTGATTATCATATGGAGATAAATAATTATTTAAAAAAGTATCCAAATATTAAGCTTGCTCTTCAGCCTGGTACTTTTCAAATTAAATTGGGATTAGAAGTTTTAAAAGAAATATACGAAAGAACAGAAATCCTTTTTTGTAATTATGTAGAAGCTCAAAAAATCTTAAATACAAAAGAGACAAAGATAGATAATCTTATGAAAATGCTTGTATCTTTAGGTCCTAAGATAGTTGTTATTACAGATGGACTTAAGGGCGCATATGCTTTTGACGGATTAAACTCTTGGTTTGTTCCCGTTTATGGAGAACATTCATATGAATCAACTGGAGCTGGAGATGCATTTGCAAGTGCTATGCTATCCGCTATAATACTAGGAAAGAGTTTAGAAGAAGCATTGTTATGGGGACCTATAAATGCAATGTCTGTAGTATCTAAAGTTGGAGCACAAAAAGGTCTTCTTTCTAGAGAAGAATTAGAAAAGTTGTTATCAGAAGCAAAGGAAGATTATAAAGTAACTAAATTAAACTAATATGAAATTTAATATTATTGAAAAATTTGTAAAAAATAAAAAAGTAGAGGAAA
>CAIJZW010000078.1 GCA_903825265.1 uncultured bacterium
AAATACCCTTATAAATGCAATTGCATTTATAAGGGTATTTTAATTTGGGTAAATATTATATCCAATGAGCCAAATAAGCTATAAACAGAACAAGGGCGATAAGTCCCATTAAACTCTGGATTTTAGAAAGAATCGAAATCCCGACAATAGCAATAATAACCTTTAAAAACCCTAATGCAACGAGCGAAGCCCAGATAGTTTGTATTAATGTTTGTATTGTATCCATATTTATATTCTATATTATAATTTTAAAGACGTCCAATATTAATACAAAACATACAAAACAATATTTCTCTCGGGTCCGGATAAATTTCTGCTGAAATTTTCCTCATTGCTCGGGCCATCGCCCTTGCGCACGCCCCTCGAGAAAAGTTATTGTATATTTTATAGATATTAAACTATTACGCTTTCAATGACTTTTTGCCCAAGAACAAAGCTTTAGTCCCTAAAGATTCTTCAATGCGTAGAAGTTCGTTATACTTTGCAACTCTTTCACTACGACAGAGAGAACCTGTTTTGATCTGCCCTGTTCCAAGACCTACTACAAAATCAGCAATAGTTGAATCTTCTGTTTCTCCAGAACGATGAGATACTACAGACGTAAACAAAGCTTTCTTTGCCATATTTATAGCGTCGATAGTTTCTGACACTGTACCAATCTGATTTAATTTTATTAAGATAGAATTACCTGCTTTTTCAATTATTCCCTTTTCTAATCTTTTAATATTTGTAACAAAAAGATCATCACCAACTATTTGAATTTTCTTTCCAAGCTTCTTCGTCATTAAAGCCCAACCTGACCAATCATCTTCAGCAAGTCCATCTTCTATTGAAACGATAGGATATTTGTTTACCCAATTTTCATAGAAAGATACCATTTCTTCGCTTGTAAGACTTCTTTTCTCTGTCGCTAAAACATATTTACCATCTTTATAAAATTCACTTGCAGCTGCATCAATAGCGATACTTATATCTTTCCCTGGTATATATCCTGCTCTTTTAACTGCTTCTAAGATTACTTCAATAGCTGCTTCATTTGTCGGTAATGATGGAGCATAACCTCCCTCATCTCCAACACTCGTATTTAAACCTTTTTCTTTCAATACTTTTTTTAATTCATGGAAAACTTCAGTCCCCCACTGCAAAGCTTGCTTGAAAGATTTTGCTCCAGTACACATAATCATAAATTCTTGTAAGTCTGTTGAATTCAAAGCATGGCTTCCTCCATTTAAAATATTCATCATTGGTAATGGAAGTTTCACTTCTTTAGTTTTAGATATATCTTTAAAATATTTCCAAAGAGGTTTATTCTGTGAGACTGCAGTAGCTTTTGCAAAAGCAAGAGATACTCCTAAAATAGCATTTGCTCCTAGTCTGCCTTTATCTTCTCTACCATCAAGTTCTATCATCGCCATGTCTAGAGTTTTCTGATTCCAAGATTTTCCTTTTAGTTTTTTGAAGATTTCAGTATTTACATTACTTACTGCCTTAAGAACTCCCTTGCCTCCATATCTTTTCTTATCTCCATCACGAAGTTCTACTGCTTCATGACTTCCTGTTGAAGCACCAGAAGGAACTCCTGCACGACCCATAGATCCATCAGAAAGATAAACATCTACCTCTACAGTAGGATTACCTCTTGAATCTAATATCTCACGTCCAATAATTTTTGAAATTTTTATTTCTTTTATCATAATTTTATTTTAACATAAACACCTAACTTATTAAAATAAAAAATAATTGTGAAATTTTACACATCTCACACACAAGCAAAGCAGTTGCTCACTCGCTCGCAAAAAAAGAAAAAGATTCTTGCTTAAAAACAAGAATCTTTTTTATTGCCCAAATTATCCTATTTTAGACACATGAGTCTACTGATACTTAATTTTTCCTGCGGGCCGTTTAGTACGCAGTTAGAACTGGGTTGTTGATAAATAAGGGTATTTAACTATTAAAGCTTACCCCAAGTTATTCTCATATCTCTCTGTTATAAGGGCAGGATCTATTACTTAGTCCTAAGCTTGTTTTATTTTTTAGGATTATCATAATTCCAACCAGGATGTTTATAATCTTCTTTTTCATCTTTAGTTTTTGGTACATCTGGGTTATGAAAGATACCTCTTTCCATAGATTTTGCTATAGGATTATACGTAAATGACTTTAACCCTTCTATCTTTGATAAAGATGCTTCTGATGTAGGAGTTACAGTTATTCCCCCATTTTGAACATTTCCTTCTTTTATTATATCTCCTACTAGTTCTCTATGTTCGTCTAATGGCTTTCCTATTGAAGCTTCTAATGCTGATTGTTTTGCAAATAAATGCCTGCCTCCTGGTTGATCAAGCAAGGAGCGCTTTACCATTCCCTTATAAGGTTCTCCTTTTAGCCACCATGTTTCATCTTTATTAAATCTATTATTTTTTATTTTTCCCATATCATTATGAATAATCCAATTATCTAAATTGTTCTCAGTTTCATTAAATTTATAAAACTGATGATCATTTATTGGTGCACTAGTATCTGAAACATTATATTTTTTTTGATATTTTAATTTCCTTTTAGAAGGATAAAGTTCATCAGGATGAGGCATAAAATCATAAGTGTTGTCTACAAGATCAAACCCCCCAACAAAATTTCTTATATAATACATTCGTCCATCTTTTTGTAGATACTGTGAACCATGTATATTAATTAATTTACTATCTTTTGGTAGCTCTGGCTCAATTCCTTTAAATGACACATTATGACTTATTAATTCTTCTTCTAATATACGATTAGCATATAGATTATCTGCTAAAGTTTTATTCATTTTACTATTATCTATTAATTTAGATAATATTGTAGTTTTAACATTAGGTATATCTTTTATTAGTGTTCTAATTTTAGCCAAACTTGTAACTTTAGATGCCTTATCTAAAATAGATTCTTTTTTTGGGTCTTCCTTTGTTGTTGGTTTAAAATTTTCCATGATTATATTGTATAACAATGCAAATAAATATGCATTATCTCAATCATTAATCGAGGATATGTTTTTATGATATAAGAATTTCTCTATAATTAGCTTATAAATTATCTGAAGAATTCACTACTACTGAGAGTTTCACTAGTAGAGGCAGTGAGAGAGCATAAGTACATTTTTCGGCTATTACATAGCCATGTACTTTTCTGGTTTTATAAAAAAACAGAAAAGTCTTTCGAATCTTCCTCTCGGTTCGATTTACTAATCGCACACGAAAAAGAAGCAGTTCTCTTTCTCGCCCGCAAAAAGAAAAACCCTATTCGGGCTTTCTTGTTTTGCGGAGGCGGTGAGATTCGAACTCACGGAACCGATTAAAGTTCGACGGTTTAGTAAACCGTTGATTTAAACCACTCATCCACGCCTCCTTACTTCGTTCGTTAGTGTGTCTATACACCTTCGATTTTCTTATCTTAGCATATTTATTTTAATAATAAAATATAATTGAGAAATAAGTACAATTATGTTATTTTGATTACATGGAGCCGTGTCAGAGTGGTCTAACGTACCTCTTTGCTAAAGAGGCAGGGTGTAAAAGCCCTCGCTGGTTCGAATCCAGCCGGCTCCGCTAATCTAAAATGACCATTAGGTCATTTTTTTGTTTAAGCATATTCACGATCCAACCAACTCCGCAGAAATTGACAAATTTGATTATAAGTTGTAATATGAAACAAATTATTGTTCAACTATAAAAAACAAAGAAAAATGGGAGAAGCAAAAAGTAAAATTTTAATTATTGCCATAATGCCTCATGAAGACATTACAGCTTATGAAGAAGAAAATGGCTATTTACCGAAAATAACAGAAGAACTAAGACTTCATATTAATAATGAAATTTCTGATAAAGAAATTCAAATTCTTGAAGTCTCATGTCGGCCAAACATGAACTTAGTATTTAGTGATATCATTAAAGTAATTAAGGCTTTTAATCCTAGTTCCATTGTTATAATGGAATTAGATTCTAGTATTGAGCACATTCATATAAAAACAATATATGATAGTGTAATTAATAAGAATAATCATAATGGACCAGTCCATTACATAATGGCGAACATAGATGCCGCCAAATTTGCAAATTTGCTAGAAATAGCAAAAATAAAGGTCAAAAAAGAAGAGACCGGAAAAGTATTTTTGGGGAATTTTTTATGCTTTAAAATATCAGAGTATTTTAAAGAAAGAAAAATAAAACTTATATGTTTCAACCACCCGTGGACAAATACATACCAAGGGTTTATAAATACAATGTTTTTTATAGATAAAATGGACCTATATAAGGCCACAGAGATTTTTATAAAAAACATATAATACAGAGCTATGTAGATTTATATCTACATAGCTCTTTTTTTATCACCTCCATAAAATAGATTTTTTTGCTATAATACAAAAATGAAAAGATTAAAAAACATAAAAAGAATCAAGGGACTTAGTGGCTTCAGAGACTTCCTTAAGAATCAAGGTGTTGTGACTCTAGCTATTGGTTTCATTCTTGGTACATCTATTTCCAAATTCGTATCATCCTTGGTGTCTGATATTATTAACCCCCTATTAAATGCAGGACTAGGTGGAGTAGAAGACTTAAACTCAAAAGTTATACATATAAGCAAATCAACCATCCATTACGGTGTATTTATAAACAATGGTATTGATTTCATTGTTATCGCTTTAGTTGTTTATGCTGGGGTAAGACTACTTGGCATGGATCAAGAACAAATAGGAAAAATGGATATAGGTAAAATCAACTCTCTAAACGCAATGCATCCTAAAAAATAGCTTTGGTATACCTATTAATGATATAATAAAAAAACACATGGATGACATACAGAAAATAAAAGACGAGAATGAAAAGCTTAAAATGATGAATGAAAATAAATCTAATCTGATTTTTATTTCTGCACATCAAATCAGAACTTCCCTATCTGCTCTCAAGTGGATACTTAAAATGTTTTCAAATAAAGAACTGGGAGATATAAATTCTGAACAGAAAGATTATATCGAGAAAGCTATAAGTAGCAATGAACGTATCATCTCTATTGTTAATAATCTTTTGAGTTTGAATCACTCAGATGAAACTTGTCTTACTCTTAATCTAAAACAGGTAAATTTTCCTAATATATTAGAAAAAATCATTTTTGAATTTTCTGGTGAAACAAAAAATAAAAATATAAATATAGTTTACAACAAAGCAGAAACACTTACTCCAGAAATAAAATGTGATGAAGATATGATTATAGTTGTATTACAAAATCTAATTGAAAATGCTATTAAGTATAGCTTCAATGATACAACAGTAACAATATCACTAACCAATAATTCTAATAGTGAATTAGAAATGTCAGTTCATAACCAAGGAATAGGAATAAAAGATGAGGATAAAATGAAAATATTCGATAAATTCTATAGAGCAAAAAACGCAATAGAAAAAGACACAAACGGATCAGGATTCGGACTCTTCTCAACAAAAAGTATAATCGAGAAACATAATGGTAAAATATGGTTTGAAAGTTCAAAAGAAGCTGGAACAACATTTTTCATCACACTACCCATATCTTAAACGTTATAGTATAATGTAAATATATGAAAAAAATACTTATAATTGAAGACGACGACTTCTTATTAGGACTAGAATCTAAGAAAATAAACAGTAGTGGTTATGAAGTGATATTCGCACAAACAGGAGAAGATGCTATGAATAAAATCCTAGAGAAAGATATTAGTATAATACTTCTTGATCTATTACTTCCTAATTATGATGGATTTGAAATTCTAAAGAAAATAAGAGAAACAGAAGCAACAAAGTCTATTCCCGTAATAATATTCTCCAACCTAGCAGAAGTTAAAGACAGAGATAAGGCTCTCGCATTAGGAGCAACTGAGGTTTTAATTAAATCTAACTTCTCTCTTGAAGAAGTTATCGAACACATAAACAAACTAGTTAAATAATAAGCATACTAAAACAGCCCTATTATAGGGCTGTTTTAGTATGCTATAATTCTTATATCATGAAACTAAATGATGAGATTGAACTACATTTCCGTATTGATATAAAACAAAAAAAGGCTCTTAATAATCTTGGAATAAAAACATTAAAAGATTTACTTTACCATTTCCCAGCACGTTATAGTGACATGAGTGAAGTTCGAAACATTAACACTCTTTCTGATGGGGAGAATGTTACTATTTTAGGAAAAATATCTAATCTAAAAACAAAGAAAGGATTCAAAAGTAAAATTCCAATGGGACAAGCTACCCTTTCTGACTTAACAGGATCCATAAATATTATATGGTTTCATCAACCATACCTAGCAAAAATGTTAAAAGATGGTAATACAGTTAGAGTAACTGGTAAAATAACAGATAGTAAAAGTTATGGACTCACTCTTGCTAATCCAGAAATAAATAAAGAGGATGTTCTTCCTATTGATATACACGACTCTCTTTTTAACAACAAAGAGGTTCAAATACAATATGGATTTCCTATTTACAGAGAATCTTATGGTGTCACTTCAAAATGGATTTATCACGCCGTACAAAAAATACTAAAACATGATTGCGTAAAAGATATAATAGACTATATTCCAAATGAAATTCTTAATAACTACAAATTACCAGCATTACATACTGCTCTTATTTGGATTCATATGCCACAGAAAAAAGAGCACGCAGAAATAGCTCGTAAGAGATTCGCATTTGAAGAAGTATTTTTTATACAACTCACCCGTCAACAAGAACGTAAAAAATATGAAGAAAACTTTTCATATAAATTAAAAATTCCAGAAAAAGATATAGAAGATTTTATTTCACGATTTCCTTTTACTCCAACAAAAGCACAATCAGATACTATAGATACAATCCTAAAAGATTTCACAAAAGATAAACCAATGAGTAGGCTTATCGAAGGAGATGTGGGAAGTGGAAAAACTTTTGTCGCAGCAACAGTTGCTTATGCAGTTATCAAAAATAGACCTGAAGGTCAAAACTTTGGTAATCTTCAAGTTGCCTATATGGCCCCAACTGAAGTATTAGCTACACAATTATTTGAGAATTTCATTCAATATTTTGAACACACAGGCATATCTGTAGCTCTTATTACAGGCTCTGGGTGCCGTAAATTCCCCAGCAAATCTGCACATTGGGAGAATGGCTCACAAGTGAAAACTTGGACTCCTATAGCTAAAAATCAGCTTTTAAAATGGATTAAAAATGGTGAAATACCTATAGTTATAGGTACTCATGCTTTAATATCAAAATCTGTAGAATTTGAAGACTTAGGACTGGTCATAATAGATGAACAACATAGATTCGGAACAAATCAAAGAATGAAACTTGCTAAAAAAGAAGGCCATGTACCTCACTATTTATCCATGACTGCTACCCCTATTCCACGTACACTTGCTCTTACTATTTATGGAGATTTAGACTTAAGCATTATTGATCAAATGCCAAAGGGCCGTAAACAAGTTATAACAGAAATAATTCCTGAAAATAAAAGAGAGGCTTCATATGAAAAAATTAAAAAAGAATTGGAATCTGGACGACAACTTTATGTTATTTGCCCGAAGATAGGTGAGGAGTTCGGACAAAGTGTTTTAGGAAGCCTTACGGAGGCCGACGGGCCGAGTACGAGCAAAAATCTCAGCAGAGATTTATTGCGTGCTGACGGAAATACTTTGTCAGAACTCAGAACTGTAAATGATGAATCAAGGAGATTAAAAAAAGATATTTTTCCAGAATACAATATCGAAATAATGCACAGCAAGATGACCAAAGACAAGAAAGAAAAAGTGATGCTTGATTTTACTAAAAAGAAAATAGATATATTAGTTTCCACTTCTGTTATAGAAGTCGGGGTGAATGTACCAAATGCTACTGTTATTATTATTGAAGGAGCAGAAAGATTTGGATTAGCACAATTACACCAACTTCGTGGACGAGTCATAAGATCAAATTATCAATCATATTGTTATTTATTTGCAGATGCAAAGACAGACAAAACAATAGATAGACTAAAAGCTTTAACAAAAGCATCGAATGGATTTGAACTTGCAGAGTTAGACTTATCTCTTCGTGGAGCAGGACTTCTATCTGGAGATAAACAGTGGGGTATCACAGATCTTGGAATGGAAGCTATTAAAAATATTAAAATGGTGGAAGCTGCAAGAAAAGAAGCAATAAAAATGATAACCGAAGATGTTGAACTGAAATCATTCCCTCTTCTATATCAAACTCTTATATCTAAAAATTTAAAATTACATTTTGAATAATCTTAAATAAAAAATATATTTAAGAAAAAGAATCTATGAAACTATATATTGTCCGTCCTCTTGGATTTGAACCAAGGACCCCAGAGGTATAAGCTCTGTGCTCTAACCAACTGAGCTAAGGACGGAAATTGGTTAAATAACTATAAACACTTACATATTACAGAAAAATTGATAAAGTTGCAAACAGCCCCGCCAACGAAGTTGGCGGGGCTGTTTAATATCAACTTTCTATTTTTCTATTTCGTTCTTTTTAGGAATTATTCCATTTGCAATCATAATGTCGTTATATTCAGCTTGTTCCAATGTTTCTACTTCTATAAGTTTATTAGCTATAGCATCTAGAACTTTACGATTATTAGATAAAACATCTCGAGCAACAGTAAACGCATTATTCATAATCTTCGAAACTTCTCCATCTATTAAAGCACTAACTCTTTCAGAATATTCACGATCATTCACTCCCTGACCAAACATAGTGTGACCACCATCACTTTCTAATGCAATAGGACCAATCTCGCTACTCATACCCCAACGTGTAACCATAGCACGAGCCAAACTTGTCGCAACTTGAAGATCATTAGATGGTCCAGTTGTTATATCTCCAAAGACCATTTCTTCTGCAACATATCCACCAAGAGACATCGCTATATCATCAAGAAACTCTTTCTTACTTTGTAATCTTCTTTCTTCAAGAGGAAGTTTAAGAGTGTAACCTCCAGCATTTCCACGAGAAACAATAGAAACTTTATGAACTGGATCTGCGTAAGGTAAACTTGAAGCGACAAGAGCATGACCTGCTTCATGATAAGCTGTAATCTCTTTCTCTTTCTTTGAAAGCAAGTGACTCTTTCTTTCAGGACCCATCATAACTTTCTCAATAGAACGAACAAGATCAAATTGAGCAATTTTCTTTCTATCTTCTCTTGCTGCTAAAATCGCACCTTCGTTCATAATTGAGTAAAGGTCAGCTCCAGAAAATCCTGGAGTACGCTCAGCAATAATTTTCAAGTTTACATCTTCTGCAAAAGGTTTTTTATTTGAGTGAATTTTAAGTATCTCTTCTCTATCAGAACGATCAGGAAGATCTAGAACAACCCTTCTGTCGAATCTTCCTGGACGTAGAAGAGCAGGATCAAGAACATCAGAACGATTTGTAGCAGCCATTACTATTACTTTCTCATTTGGTTCAAATCCGTCCATTTCTACTAGAATCTGGTTAAGTGTTTGTTCACGTTCGTCGTTCCCTCCCCCTACACCTGTTCCACGAACTCGTCCCACAGCATCTATTTCATCAATAAAAACTATTGAAGGGGCAGCCTTTTTTGCCATTTTAAATAAATCTCGAACACGTGATGCTCCAACTCCCACAAACATTTCCACGAATTCACTTCCTGATAAATGAAAGAAAGGAACTGCTGCTTCTCCTGCAACAGCACGAGCGAGTAATGTCTTACCTGTACCCGGAACACCCGTAAGAATAACACCTTTAGGAATTCTTGCTCCAATATCTAGAAACTTTTTAGGATTCTTTAAAAAATCTACAATTTCTTTTAATTCTTCTTTTGCTTCTTTTGCTCCAGCAACATCTTTAAATGTGACTTTATTATTTTTATCATCTGGATTTGTGATTCTAGCTTTTGATTGTCCGAAAGTAAAAGCCTGCATTCCTTGACCTTTTACTTGGCGAGTTAACATCCATATGAAAAAGATAATTACAAATACTGGTAATAAGAAAGGTAGTATATTTAAAATCCAGTAACCGAAACCTGACTCTGTTTTAATCTCTATTGGAGTAGAAGCTAATTGTGAACCTGTCACCCCGTAATTATATAAAGTCTCAGAAAGAGAGCTTTCTAGTTCTTTTTTAGCAATACCTTTTGTTTTATCTTTGAAGGTAACATCTACATCTCCACCTGAAACAATAATTTTCTCTATTCTTCCATCTATAACATTCTGAGCAACATCAGAAATGGCCATTTTCTTTACATCATCAGTTTTTTTGGCAACTAAAGTATAAACAAGAGTAATACTAATAAATATAAATACCGCAATAAATATCTGATTAGCAATATTTGGAATTTTGGGCTGTTTTAGTTTTTTATTTTTATCCATATACTCCATAGTATACACATAGAGATACTAAAAACAAAATCATAAATTTTGATATTATTCTTTATAATTGCTACCATATAAAAATATGGCAACATACATAGACAACAGAAAAGCTCATTTCAATTACAGCGTTGAAGAAACTTTTGAAGCTGGAATAGAATTAGAAGGGTTTGAAGTGAAAGCTATAAAAAAAGGACTCGGAAATATAAATTCCGCTTTTTGTATAGTTCGAGGAGGAGAAGCCTATATAACAAATATGCATATTCCACCATATCAAACAAATAATACAGATATCGGTTACAATCCAGACCGAACAAGAAAACTTTTATTATCTAAAAAAGAAATAAAGAAATTAGCAGACAAAGATGATACAAAAGGATTGACTCTAATTCCCCTTTCGTTATATAGTAAAGGACGTTATATTAAACTATCTATTGCTGTTGCTAGAGGGAAAAAGGTTTTTGACAAAAGAGAAACTATTAAAAAGCGTGAAAGTGATAGAGAAATAAGTAGAGAATATAAA
>CAIJZW010000079.1 GCA_903825265.1 uncultured bacterium
TATTATTGCTAGAGTAAGTTCTTTGTTAGAAAGACTTTGTGATGGAGAAGAATCGAATAAGAATATATTTGATGATTTTATACAAGCATTATATTTGTTAGATGATATTGGAATAGATACTTCTTCTAGGGAAGCATTAGAACTTCATCTTGTCTTAAGAATAATGAATTCACTTGGTTATATAGGTGATTCAGATATGTTATCCAACTATCTAAATGGTGACATAGATTTAAATAAAACAGAAAATCTTCTTAAGGAGAAAAGATCTATTTTATTACATATAAATAAAGCTCTAAATGAAAGTCAGCTTTAATGAAATAGGATTTAATTACTTTTATTATATGGTATAATAATTCTTATGTCAGAAGAAAATCATAAAATTGAAGATATTAAGCGTCGTTTGTATGACCGTGAAGATAATGTCACTCATAGGAATAAAGAAGGAACTATTCATTTTATAAATCATAATGTTGAGCAAGAATGGAAGCATGAGGAGAAGGTTAATACTCCAGAATTTCAAAAGCCTAAAACTTCCATTTTTAAAAAATTTTTTATTTTCTCATCAATATTCTTTTTAGGAGCAATAGGTTTTGCTTTTTATATGTTTTCAACGGGTGGTTCTTCTGTTTCAAGTGATAATATTGATATTACTGTTATTGGTAATGCTTTCACTAAGGGTGGAGAAGAACTACCTTTGCAGATAGAGATAACTAATCGTAATAAATCTAATATTGAGCTTGCAAACTTAATAGTTTCTTATCCTAATGGAGCTAGTGACAGCTTAGCAGATTATGTAAGATTGCCACGTATATCTATCGGAACTATAAAGCCAGGTGAAGTGATTACAGAGAATATAAAAGTAACTTTATTCGGAGATGAAAGGTCTGATCGTAATATTAAAATTAATTTAGAGTATCATCCACAAGGTTCAAATGCTATTTTTACTAAAGAAAAAGAGTATAGTGTAAATATTAGTTCAGCTCCACTTACTTTATCTGTCGATGCACCTGAGACAGCAACTTCCGATCAGCCTATTTCTTTTGCTGTTAAAGTCACTTTAAATACTTCTTTACCGTCAGGAGATACAGTTATGCAATTAACATATCCTAATAATTTTATTTATGAAAGTGCTATTCCTCTTCCTTCTTTTGGTAATTCAATGTGGAAACTTGATGCTCTTAATTTAACAAATCCAGTATCAGTAATAGTTAAAGGTAGAATAGTAGGGCAAGATAAAGATCAGCAAGTTTTCCATGTTTATGCTGGGACTACAAATTCAACAGATAAATCAAATGTAAATGTAGTTTATAATTCTTTAGTTCATACAGTTACTATTGTTAAACCATTCCTCGAAGCTAACATATTAGTAGATAGTACTTCTTCAGCAGGTGATGATATAAATGTTAGGATATCTTGGGCAAATAATCTATCAAGCAGGGTAACAGATGGAAACATTGTTGCGAATATA
Source organism: uncultured bacterium (assembly GCA_903825265.1). Taxonomy (GTDB): domain Bacteria; phylum Patescibacteriota; class Minisyncoccia; order Phycocordibacterales; family UBA9973; genus UBA8515. Next base: position 1,469 of record CAIJZW010000079.1, read on the forward strand.
GGTGGAAATGTTTTTGATAGAGCTTCGGTTAAAACATCAGACGGTTTTTTTGATTCTCTTAATAATCGTGTTGTCTGGGATAAAAATTCTATTTTAGATCTAGAGAACATAGAGCCAGGAGAGAAAGGCGAAGTTTCTTTTACCCTAAAATCACTTTCTTTATTTGGTGGACAGAGTTCTATAAAAGACCCACAAATTACATTTGACGTAAGTATTAAAGGTAAACAATCATCATTAGGTTCTACTTATACAGAAGTAAATAACTTTTCAAAAAAAGTAGTTAAAATTTTATCAGATTTTCAAATTGCTTCTTCTGCTTCTTATAAGAGTGGAGCTCTTCCTCCTAAGGCAGAATCTGAAACAAATTACAATATTACTTGGTCTTTATCTAATGGAACGAATGCTATATCAGGAGCTACTGCACGAGCGACAATTCCTGTTTATGTGAAGTGGGTAGGGTCTATTTCTCCAAGAGAGAATATAACTTACAATGAATCTACTCGTGAAGTAATATGGGATATAGGTTCAGTTCGCGCAAACACAGGTGGTAGTTATAATCGTGAAGCGACTTTTACCTTAGCACTTAATCCGTCATTATCTCAGGTTGATAGCGTTCCTCAGCTTATGGGAGACCTATTCCTTTCAGGGACAGATGTATTTACAGGGACAGATATTAAAAGCAAAAGAGGTTCTATTAATACTTTACTTTCAGGGGATCCAAGCTTTCAATCTGGACAAGAACGTGTTATACAGTAATAAGTAGTTAATAATTTTAAAAAAAGCTACACAAATTATATTCTAAAAAAGTCCTCGGATGAGGGAAGATGAGGGACCAGACTGGTTTTTATAAAATAATTTGTTAAGCCTATAAACATTAAATGCAAGAAAAAGATGAAAAATTAATGGAGAAGATTATATCACTCTGCAAAAGAAGGGGATTTGTATTTGCTTCATCCGAGATATATGGTGGTATGGCTGGTATTTATGATTATGGTCATTATGGAAGCTTATTAAAAGATAATATTAAAAAAGAGTGGCAGAAGAATATGATACAACTACGTGAAGATGTAGTTGGGCTTGATAGTGCTATTTTTATGCATCCAAAGACTTGGGTTGCGTCAGGGCATGTTGCTGGATTTAATGATCCTCAAGTTGATTGTCATAATTGTAAATCACGATTTCGCGCAGATCACATTCTTGAAGATTTTGGAATACAAGCAGATAAAGCTACCTTGGAATTTATTAATGATGAATTAAATAAGCTTCGTGAAGCTAAAAAACTTTTGTGTCAGAATTGTGGGAAAGCCTGCTTAGGTGAAGCTAGAGTTTTCTCTATGATGGTTAAATCGAACTTAGGTTCACCTGTTGATATTTTAGATGAAGAAAACATTGTATATTTACGACCAGAAACTTGTGGTGGAATATATCTTGAATATAAAAATACTTTAGATAGCTTACACCCTAAATTACCTTTTGGAATTGCTCAAGTGGGTAAAGCTTTCAGAAATGAAATTGCCGCTAGACAGTTTATATTCCGTACACGTGAATTCGAACAAATGGAAATGCAATATTTTCATGATCCAGTAGATACAAATTCAATTTTTGAAATGTGGAAGCAAATTAGATATGACTGGTACCTTTTATATGGAATTCCAGATGATAAATTACGTTTCTATAAACATGAGAAATTAGCTCATTATGCATCAGATGCTTATGATGTTGAATATGATTTTGAATCAATGGGGGGATTTAAAGAAGTAGAGGGTATTCACGCTCGTGGTGATTGGGACTTATCCCAACATAGTAAATTCTCTGGAATTAATCTTGATTATTATGATGAAGCTAATAAGAAACGTTTTATTCCTCATATAGTTGAAACTTCAGCAGGACTTGCAAGAATGTTCTTAATGTTTCTTGATAATGCTTATACAGAGATTCTTTCTGAAGAAGGTGAGACTCGTGTATTCTTAAAATTAGATCCAAAACTTTCACCAATTAAAGTTGCAGTATTTCCTTTGCTTAAGAATAAACCAGAACTTGTATCGAATGCACACGATTTATATTTAGAACTTCGTAAAGAATTCATGTGTGAGTTTGATGATAATGGTAACATAGGCAAGCGTTATCGCCGTCAGGATGAAATTGGTACACCTTGGTGTATCGTTGTGGACTTTGATACTTTGACTGATGACTCTGTAACTATCCGTGATCGTGATACAGGGAAACAAGAGAGAATTAAGAAAGATGAAATTGCGGCGTATATAAAAGAAAAAATGAATTAGAAAAATCTCCCTTAAACTTGATTTAAGGGAGATTTTTTATATACCTAAAATATGTTAAAATACCTTTATGCAAAAAGCTAAAAAGAAAATTTATAAAAATGGTTTAAGGGTGATAACGGTACCTATGAAAGATAATCCGACAGTTACAGTTTTAGTTCTTGTTGGTACAGGTAGTGACTATGAAGCTAAAGAAATAAATGGTATTTCTCATTTCTTAGAACATATGTGTTTTAAGGGTACTACTAAGCGTCCTTCTGCACAATTTATTTCTCATGAGTTAGACTCTTTGGGTTGTCAGTATAATGCTTTTACGGATCATGAAATGACAGGATATTATGCAAAAGGTGATTCTAAAAATTTTAAACAAATGTTTGATATTGTTTCTGATATATATTTGAATTCCACTTTTCCGGTTGCTGAAATGGAGAAAGAGAAAGGAGTAATAATAGAAGAGATAAACATGTATGAAGATATGCCCCAGCGTCATGTTATTGATTTATTTGGAGAAGTTTTATACGGAGATCAACCTGCAGGATGGAATATAGCTGGAACAAAGGAAAATGTTTCCAAAATGAATAGAGATAATTTTGTAAATTATAAGAAAAGTCATTATGTTGCTTCTAATACAGTTGTTGTTGTAACTGGGGATGTTACTAGTGATGAAGTTTATAAAGAAGTAACTAAATATTTTAAAGATATTAAAGTTACGAATAAAGTAAAAAAAATAAAAACAAAAGATATACAAAATATTCCAAATATTTTAATAAAACACAAAGAAACAGATCAAACACATTTTGTTTTAGGAATACGAACATTCTCGCTTTTTGATAAAAGGAACATGACTCTTTCTTTGCTTTCTGGTGTACTTGGAGCAGGGATGAGTTCTCGTCTTTTTATTAAGCTTCGCGAAGAAATGGGGGTAGCTTATTATGTGCGGGCTTATAATGATGTTTCTTTAGATCATGGATCCTTCCAAATATCTGCGGGAGTAAATAATACTAGAACAAAAGAAGTAATCAAGGAAATCATAAAAGAATGTAATTTACTTATTGAGAAAAAAGTGAGTGACAAAGAATTGAATAAAGTGAAATCTCTTATAATAGGGAATATGAAGATGTCTCTTGAAGCAACAGATGATATTGCTAACTTTTATGGAGGACAAGAAGTTTTGAAGAATGAAATAAAAACTTTAGATGAAAAGATTAAAGAAATAAAAAAAGTTACACCAGAAGATATTCAAAAAATGGCCAAAATTATATTCAAAAATAAAAATTTAAACCTTGCTATTGTGGGTCCTTTTAAGGATAAAAAGGATTTTATTGATATTTTGAAATTCTAGGTAATAGCTTAATATTTATGTTATTATAATTATATATGAATAATAACCAGCAAAATATTAATATTTCTACTAGTACTCTCATTAGAATCTTACTTATAGGTTTTCTTGTTTTTGCTTTTATTAAATTATTTAATATAGTTTTAATTGTTCTAACTTCTATTGTTATAGCGTCTTTTATTGAATCTGCTGTTGGTAGGCTTAAGAAATATATTAAGAATCGTGTTTTCGCTGTATTCTTAATATATATAGTTACCTTTTCTATCTTAGTTGGATTATCTTCTATTTTTATCCCAGTTTTTCTTGATGAAATGTCAATTTTAGTTTCTTCTTTAAGTAAATATATTCCAGATAATAGTATTTTAAATACTTTCCAACCAGATACAATAACTGGAGCAAAGAGTATTGTAAGTACAATATCTTCTAATGGATCTATAGGTGATCTTATTTCAAGCACTGAGAGTATGGTTAAAAGTTTATCAGGAGGATTCTTTGATATTTTTGGTCAAGCCTTCGGAGGTGTTTTGAATCTTTTCTTAATAGTTATTATTTCATTTTACTTATCTATTAAAGAGAAGGGTATTGAGAATTTTCTTAGAGTTATTATTCCAGACAAAAGTGAAGAATATGTTATTGATTTATGGCAACGTACAGAACATAAAATTGGTCTTTGGATGCAAGGCCAGATGTTAATAGGTCTTATTATGGGAGTTTTGACTTATTTAGGTCTTACAATTCTTGGAGTAAAATATTCATTAGTTCTTGCTATTCTAACAGGTATTTTTGAACTTATTCCTTTTGGAATATATTTAGCTATTATACCAGCAGTAATGTTTTCATTCTTAGATGGTGGTATGACTTTAGCTTTATTATCTTTAGGTCTATATTTAATACTTCATCAGTTTGAAAATTATCTTATTTATCCTTTAGTCATAAAAAAAGTAATAGGTATATCTCCACTTGTTGTTATTCTATCTATACTTATTGGTTGGCAATTGGCATCTTTCTGGGGAGTAATTCTTGCTATTCCATTTGCTGTTTGTCTTTTTGAGTTTTTAGATGATATAGAAAAGAAAAAGATTTTATCTAAAAGTAATTAAGTTATGAATAATCCATTTTATATTACAACAACATTACCTTATATAAATGCTCCGCTTCATATGGGACATGCTCTTGAATTTGTACGAGCTGATACTATAGCTCGATACAAAAAGTCACTTGGATATGATGTTTACTTCAATACAGGAACAGATGAGCATGGGATGAAAATTTTTGAAAAAGCAAAAGAAAAAGGTCTCTCTTCTCAAGAATTTGTAGATCAAGGGTTTTTAGTTTTTAAAGAACAGTTGAAAATGTTTGGAGTTTTAGAAGATATTCATTTTATTCGTACAACAGATAAGACTCACGAAAAAGCAGCGGGGGAATTCTGGAAAAGGGTACAAGATAATGGTTTTATTTACAAAAAAACTTATGAAGCAAAGTATTGTGTCGGCTGTGAAAGTGAGAAGACAGACAGTGATCTTGTAGATGGTTTTTGTCCGGATCATGCAGGGATTGATTTAAAAATAATAAATGAAGAAAATTATTTTTTCAAATATTCTTTGTTTGGCGATAAACTTTTAGCTTTATACGAAAAATATCCAGATTTTGTTGTGCCTAGTTTTCGTTTGAATGAAATTAAAAATTTTGTAAAAGGAGGATTGCAAGATTTTTCTATCTCTCGTTTAAAAGAGAAAATGCCATGGGGGATAGAAGTTCCTAATGATAATACACAAGTTATGTATGTTTGGTTTGATGCTCTTGTAAACTATATCTCTACACTTGGTTGGCCTAAACATGAAGGTGATTTTGAGAAATATTGGGTGAATGGAAATCCAACACAATATTGTGGTAAAGATAATACTCGTTTTCAAAGTGCTATGTGGCAAGCTATGCTTATGGCAGGAGGAGTAGAGAATTCTCGTCAAATAATAGTGAATGGCTTTATAACAGGTGATGGAGGGATAAGAATGTCCAAGACTCTTGGTAACGTAGTAGACCCTCGTGATATTGTGAAAGAATATGGTACAGATGCATTGAGATATTTCTTACTTCGAGAAGTAAGTAGTTTTGAGGATAGCCCTTTTACTCTTGAACGTTTTAAAGATGCTTATAATTCAGGATTAGCGAATGGGTTAGGGAACTTAGTTAGTAGGGTAATGAAGATGGCAACATCAAATAATATTATTTTTGACAAAGATTATATCAATAAAGAGCATGATGTTTTGTATAAGGAATATAAAAATGCAATTGATTCTTTTAATTTAACTCAAGCAATGAATTCTATTTGGAATATTATTTCTTGGTCTGATCGTTCAATTCAATTAAATGAACCATTTAAGAAAATAAAAATTGACAGAGAAAATGCTGAGAGTGATATAAAATTTCTTCTTGGGGATTTATATCTTATTTCAGAAATGTTGAGTTCTTTTTTGCCTGAAACATCAGAAAAGATCAAAAAATACATTTTAGAAAACAAAATGCCAGAGACTCCACTCTTTTTAAGAAAATAATTACCCAGATAGGGGCTAAGCCCCTATCTATAAAAATTCATGCCTAAATACATAGATATACATTCTCATTTGAACCTTTCACCTCTTAAGGAAAAACAAGAAGAAGTTATAAATAAAATGATCGAGAAAGATGTCGGAACTATTACTATTGGAGTTGATTATGAAACTTCAAAGGATGCAATAAAAATAGCTTCAAAATATAATTTTATTTGGGCTGGTATAGGGTTACATCCAAGAGATAATATGGATGAGATTTTTGATTTTGATAAATATTTAAAATTAGCAAAAGATCCTAAGGTCGTTTGCATTGGAGAATGTGGTTTAGATTACTTTAGATTAATAGGGACTGAAGATGAAATTAAAGAAATAAAACAAAAACA
>CAIJZW010000080.1 GCA_903825265.1 uncultured bacterium
AACCTCTACTTCCGTAGAGGTTCTTTTGTTCTATTGATTAATATCTGTATTAAGAGTACTCTTATATACACAAAAGCTATTATCTGAAATAAGTCGATTTAGTAATTTCTATTTTGTACATTATTCATTTAATTTAATAATCATATATTATGAAAGGAACTATAAAGAAAATCGTTTCCGACAAGCCATTTGGCTTCATCACAGTAGAAGGACAATCAAGTGATGTATTTTTCCACAAGGATAAAGTAGTAGGAGTATCATTTGAAGATCTTCGCGAAGGTGACACTGTCACATTCGAAATAGAAGAGAATGAAAGAAACGGAGAAAAGAAAACAAGTGCTGTAAACGTAGAACGCGCATAAGCATTTTTTCAAAAAATACCCTTTATTGGGTATTTTTTGTTTTATACAAATATGTTATTATTATGAACAATATGAATATAATCAATAATGTTATTAAATTTTTTCATCACTTAAGTCTTAAGATAAGACATCATTTAAGTAAAATACCAGTTGTTTATGCTTTCATGGGAAGTATTGGTGTTGTTCTTATTTGGAGAGGTGTTTGGATGATTGCTGATGATTTGAATATGTCTGGATGGGTTTCTTTAATATTAGGTGTTCTTATTTCAATAACAATAGGACTTTTTGTATCATTCTTTGTAGGGGATACAATCATTATCTCTGGAATCAAACAAGAAAAACGTATCGATGAGAAAACTGAAGAAGAAATAAAAAAAGAAGAAATTTCTTTAAGAGAAATAAAAAAAGATTTAAAAGAAATAAAAGAAGATATAGAAGAAATTTAATTAATTAATTAAACATTTTACAATGAATAAACTACCAGTGTTCCTTTCAATTTTACCTTTTGCTATTTTTATTTTTATTTTTCTCTTTAAAAAAGTTTCTTTATTGAAGTCTTCTATTGTTATTCTCGCTTTATATACAATAGAATCTATTTTCTATTGGAAGATATTTCCATCGTTTTTATATACATCTTACGGGAAAGGATTTTTTGTTGCACTCGATATATTCATTATTATTTTTGGGGCTATTTTTTTCTTGGAAATTCTAAAGGATCTAAAAATAATAAAAAATATTTCTCATTATTTGGGTACCATATCTAAAGACTATAGAATTCAAGTTATAATTATTGCTTGGTTTTTTGAATGTTTTATTGAAGGAACAGCAGGTTTTGGGACTCCCGCTGCTATTGCAGTTCCTATTCTTATCGGTTTAGGTTTATCTCCTATAAAATCTTTGATTGTAGGACTTTTGGGTAATAGTGTTCCAGGTGTTTTTGGAGCAGCAGGTACTCCTATTAAAATAGGCTTTACAGGATTAAATACAACGGGAGTTCCTTTGATTTCTTCTCTTTTAAATTGTGTTGGTTTTATTGTTCCAGTGTTTATGCTTTGGGTTATTACATCTGACAGAATTAATAGAAAGAAAGAATTCTTAGATGCATTACCATTTGCTGTTTGGTCAGGATTAGCTTTTGTTATACCTTCTGTTTTAATTGTTTTCTTAGGTCAAGAATTTCCTTCAATTTTAGGCTCAATTATTGGTTTGGGTATAATTATTTTCTCTGTTAAGATTGGCTTTTTAGTTCCAAAAGAGAAAATTTCACTTCTTACAGAAGAAGAAAAGAAAGAAGCATCTTTATCTCCATTCAAGGCATTCTTACCATATATATTACTTATCGTTTTGCTTATTTCTGGTAAATTATTTTTAAGTAAAATAGGAATACCAATATCTTTAGGTTTTAATTATACTTTTAATTTATTTAATCCAGGTTTTATGTTTATTATATCTGGCTTATTGGTTATTCTTATCTGGAAAGAAAAATTTGGAATTATTGTAAGTTCAATAAAGAGATCCTTGAACGGAGCCATTCATCCATTTTTTGTTGTATTCTTTATGTCAGTTATGGTTCAATTAATGATAAATTCAGGCCAAAATCAAACAGGTATTCTCTCTGCTATTAGTGTAATAACTAGAATTTTTGAAACATCATGGCTTCCTTTCTTCACTCCTTTTATAGGAGCCTTTGGTGCTTTTATGACAGGAAGTGTTACTATTTCTAATATTATGTTTGGTCATTTATTTAGCATCGCTTCTACAAATTTATCTTTAAATACTAGTATTATATTATCTCTTGGTGTTGTTGGGGCTGCCGTTGGTAATATGATAGCTTTAGGTGATATCCTCACAGCAGAAGCTGTTACTGGTCTAAAAAATTCTGAGCTTAAGGTATTAAAAGGAGTTATTGTTCCTTGTCTTATTTATTTACTTATATTAGGTTTGATAGGTATTTTATTCTTATCATAAAATTATGTTTATAAAAGTGAAAGTTGAAGCAGGTTCAAAGAAAGAAAAAATTATAAAAAAATCAGACAATAGATATTTTATTTCTGTTAAAGAACCAGCTTCAAGGAATTTAGCGAATACACGTATTCGTGAAATAATAGCCTTCAACTATAAGGTAAATGTAAAAACGGTACGTATTATAAGTGGACATCAAAATGAGAATAAAATACTATCTATAAATAGTTTACCTGAGGATGAATCGAGAGTATAATATAAGTATTAATAGTAATTTAAATATAAAATATATGAGTACAAATATAAAGGCAACGAATATGGAATTAACTACTGCTATTAATGATTATGTTGAGAAGAAAATAGACTCTATTAAAAAGTTTGTTACTAGTGAGAAAGAATTAGATGTTTACGTTGAGGTAGGGAAAACAACTAATCATCATAAACAAGGAGATTATTTTAAAGCAGAATTCAGTGTTCTTATTGATGGAGAGAATTTTTTTACAGATTCAGAAAAAAGTGATTTATATAAAGCAATTGATGATGCAAAAGATGAACTTACAAAAAGAATCAAGAATAACAAGAAAAGAAAAATAACTCTCTTTAAGAGAGGTGCTACAAGTGTAAAGAAAATGATAAAAGGAATATCAAAAAGAAACCCATTTACTTCTAAGTATTAATTCCATTTTAAAAACTCTTCATAACTGATTTCTTTTTTGCCTTCAGGAATAACTCGTTTAATTATAAACGAGTTATTTTCGTAAGCAGCCTCTGTTATTTTAATTCTTATTTTCTTGTCTTTTTTTGTTATAAAAAAGAATACTCCAGGCCATCCGTAAAAAGCTCGATATTTATTCCATGTTTTTAAAGGGGGTTCATTTATGTTTATTTCACCATCTTCCTTTTTTATTTTTTTACAAAAAGTTGCCTTATTCTCATCTTGTCTTTTTGTTTCAATATTTCCTTCTTTTATTTTTGGAAGAATGTCACATAAACAGTTAGCTCCTAAGTTTATTAATTCATATCGTATCTCTTCTTTAGTTTCTTCGATTCCTATTCCTAACTTTTCTTCTATTAATATTGGTCCACTATCGAGTTTCCATTCCATTTGTTGTATACTTATTCCCGTTTCTTCATCTCCATTTAAAAGGCATGCTTCAACAGGGGACGCTCCTCTGTATTTAGGTAATAGAGAATAATGAATATTTAATGTTCCTAATTTTGGAGTTTTAATAAGTTCTTCTGGTAATATTTTCCCATAAGCAACAACAATAGATAAATCTAAATTTAATTTTTTAATTTTAATTAAAAATTCATTATCAATTTTGTCTGGCTTAAGACATTCAATATTGTTATTTTTTGCCCAAAGAAAAACAGGGGATGGTGTCATAACTAAACCACGACCGGACTTTGCGTCAGGTGAAGTTGCTATCAATGTTGGTATATATCCTTTTGTTTTAAGTATTTCTAATGTTTTACTTGCGACATCTGGTGTACCAAAGAATACAAATTTTAGATCTGAAGAAGACATTTTATTATTTATTTGCTATTTCAGGCGCTTCGTATAGATTTTTTGCTTTATCTGTGAATAATATTCCATCTAGGTGGTCATTTTCATGTTGAAAAATATGAGCAAGTAAGCCACTCCCATTTTTTGTAAATTTTTTACCATTTTCATCATAAGCATCAACTGTTGCTCTTGTTGCTCTGCGAACTTTTCCATAAATAGGTCTTACAGAAAGACATCCCTCAGACATAAGTTTTTTGTCTTTTGATATTTTTTTTAGGATTGGATTTATAAATACAATATCTTTCTGCCGAGCTTTAAGGTATAAATCACCTTCAGTTGATCCTTGTCCTCTAATAAAATCTTCATCAAAAATTCTTCCAGAAACTACAAATATTCTTAGTGATACTCCTATCTGTGGTGCTGCAATAGCAACCCCGTCATCCTGAGAATCTAAAGCTGTGATCATATCACTTATGATTTTTTTTATTTTTGGTTTTGTGATTTCTGTAATAGGAACTTCCTTTGCAATTTCACGCAAAACAGAATTTTCACTTTGAACAATTTCTATCATATTATTTAAGGTTTTTTATATATTCAAGTAAGTTTGGTAACTTAACTGTGTCTTGAGATCTATTGCTCATATCTCTGAAAATAACAGAATTTTCCATAGCTTCTTTTTGTCCGAAAATTATAGCGTAACGCATACCAAGTTTTTCTGCTACTGCAAGTTGGGCACCAAGATTATCTTTAGATATAGATTGAGCAATAGCTACTTTACCTTTTCTTAATATTTCAATAACATTTAATGATTTTAACTTTGCATCAAAACCAAGTTGAATAAAATATATTTTAGGTTTCTTTATTATGCGTGGAGTTAGTTTGTTGAACCAAGGAGCTTCTACTACTCGATCAACACCTATAGCCATACCAACAGCAGGGATATCTTTTTTAGATCCTAGTTGTTTTCCAAGGTAGTCATATCTTCCACCACCAGCTATTGTTATTTTCTTACCTGTTTCTTCGTCTTCTATCATTATTTCAACAACTGTTCTTGTGTAATAAGAAAGACCTCGAACTAAACATTTATTTATGTTGTATGGGATTTCCATCTTTTCAAGATACTCTAATACTTCTTTAAAATGTTTTTTACATTCTGGACATAAATGAGAAAGGGTATCTGGAGCATTTTGATTAAGCTCAATTGTTTTTTCTTCTTTTGAATCAAGAATTCTAAGAGGATTTGTTTTTAATCTTTCACGATCTATTGCAGGAAGGGAACTAATATTTTTTTTGTAATAAGAAACAAGTTCACGTATGTATCCATTACGACATTCTTTGTCTCCAATTGAATTAATATCAACCGATAAATTTTTTGCACCAGCTTCTTCTAAGGTGGTCCATGTTGTTTTTATTACTAGCGCATCTAATATACTTTTTTCACTGCCTAATGCATCCATATCAAATTGCCAAAATTGACGATAACGTCCTTTTTGTGGATTATCATGGCGAAATGATGGGCCATAACTATAGAATAGTAATGGTTGAGGTAATGATTGCATACCATGTTCTATATAGCTTCTCATGAGCCCTGCGGTGTGTTCAGGGCGAAGAGCTAAATGATCACCACCCTTTGTTTTAAGAGTGTACATTTCTTTATCTATTATATCTGTACCTTCTCCTATTGAAGAAGTGAAAACCCCTTCTTGTTCTACTATTGGGGTTTCTATAGGTTTAAATCCATAGTAAACAGCTATTTCTTGAGCCTTCTCAAAAAAACCTTGGAAATAATAATATTGATCATCTATAATATCTCTCATTCCTTTAATTGATTGAAAAGGGTCTTTATTTATTTTTTTATTTTGAGATGTCATAATTATTGATTATATTCTCCTGGTAAAAAAGAAACTGTATTAAAAGGAAGGAGTCTTAGAAATGCTCTACCTACCATTAATTTTTTAGGAAGAATTCCCCACGCTCTAGAGTCTGAGCTTCTATTTCTATTGTCTCCCATGACAAAGTATTCATCATCTTTTGTTGTATATTCTTCTCCTGTAAAAATCTTTTCATTAATATAAGGTTCCACCATTTTAAATCCTTCTGGATGTTCTTTGTTTGTAATTGTCACTTCTCCATTATTAATAGTTATTTTTTCATTTGGAAGCCCTATGATTCTTTTTATAAAATATCTTTTTGTATCTCCTGGATATTTAAAAATAACAACATCACCTCTATGAGCTTTACCTAAGATATATGATATTTCGTCAACTATTAAATATTGACCGTTATCAAAAGTAGGGAACATAGACTCGCCTGAAACTACGAATGGTTGCGCTATCCACATACGAATAGGGATAACTATAACAAGAGCCATAACTGCAAATTTAACTAAATCCCAACCATTCTCTAAAAATTCTTTAAATTTTGATTTGTTAGGAACATTTTCATTTTTATTATTTTCCATATATGGCTTTTATTTTACCACACAAATTATATTGACAGAATATGTTTTTTTGTTGTGTAGTGTATTTTAGCTGTTGTGTAACTATGGGAGATGCCTAACAGCTAAAATATGGTTTTAAATTTTATTTTTATATGATTAATTTTATGTTACAATAAAAATCATGACGCTAATTGTTGGACTTGGAAATCCAGGGAAAGAATATGAGAATACTCGGCATAATGCTGGAAGAATTATTTTAGAAAAAATTGCGAAAGTAAATGATTTTTCAGAATGGAAAGATGATTTGAAATTAAAATCTTTTAGAGCAAAAGGAGAAATAGACGGAGATAAGTTTGATTTTCTTTTGCCTAATACTTTTATGAATAATTCAGGGAATGCAGTTTGTCAGATTATAGACGATAAAAAGAAATTGAAAAATTTAGTAGTAGTATATGATGATTTGGATTTACCTCTCGGTAGTTTAAAAATATCTTACGATAGAAGCTCAGGAGGGCATAATGGTCTTGAATCTATTATAAAAAAAGTAAAGTCAAAAGAATTTGTTCGTGTTCGTATTGGTGTTTCTCCTTCTACTCCTACTGGTAAATTCAGAAAGCCAAAAGGGGAAGAAGCTGTTCTTAAATTTTTACTAGGTTCTTTCAAGGAAGATGAATTAAAAACAATAAAAAATCTATCAAAAAAAGTAGCTGAAATAATTACTATGGTTTCATCTGAAGGTAAAGATAAAGCAATGACATTATATAATTAATAATTTAGATAGAATTAAA
>CAIJZW010000081.1 GCA_903825265.1 uncultured bacterium
AGTAAATAAATAAAAAACAAATAACTGTTAATAAACTAAAAATTACCCGTAACAACGTAAGTTAAACTTGTTGAATAATTTCCTGGATCTAATAATGAATCAATTGTAACGACAGAATGAACAGAATAAGTTGTACTACTTCCATCACCAGAAGAAGAACTAGCTAAAGTAGTGAAATTACTACTTGTTGCATCATAAGCAAAACCAGAACTATTATAAGGAGATGAGACTACACCCGAACCACCTGAAGCTAATGCTCTAATACCAAAAGCTTTTGACCCAGGAACTGGAATTAGAGGAGTATTCCCTATTGGATTAATTGTTTTTGCATTATAAGTAGGAGCATCACCTTTCAACATAACAACGTATCCATTCGGAGCATTTGTACTAACAACCAATGAATACGATTCTGTTTCCGATGAACTACCAAGGCTATCTGGTGTAGCATAGCGAAGACCAGAAGAATTTAAATTTCCAAAACCAGAGGAGGAGGAAGATAAACTAAAACTTATAGACTGTGAATAAACCTTAGCACAAACTTTATTGTTGTAAGCCAAAGTATTACCTACTTGTGAATTTGTAGGAGTTTTCCCCATCGAAAATAATGTAGTATCGTATCCTGTACAATCATTAGGTTGATACCCTACAGTAATAACATCTCCGGCAAAAGAACTTGAGATGCAAGCTTTCGTATTATTGTAATTTGTATTACTTTGATTATTTTGTTCAACATGAGAATTTGTTCCGGTTAATCCAGAGAGTCTTGCAATAACTTCATAATTTCCAGAACAAGAATTACCTAAACCAATAACCCCCGTACAGCAAATTACATTACCATCATACGAAGGTGTTGTTTGACTAGGAATTTCTGCCTGAGCATTAGAACTTCCTGACATACGAAGAAGAACAGTTCCACTACAAGATGCGGATGTAGTAACAGAACAAGATAAGCTTGCATAAATATAAGAAATAGGAATAAAAATCATCAACAAAAAAGATGTTATATAAAAATATTTTGATTTATAAAAATTAATTTGCATTTATAAAAACGATTAACTAATGATTAACCTCTGGGATTACTGTAACTTCTGGTACAACAATAGGATCTGGAATTACAGTTTCTGGTGTTACTACTGTAACAGTATTGTCTTGAAGTAATTTATCAAGTTCTGTTTTAGTAATACAGGTTTCCCCTTCATTACTCAAATCTCCTATACAAAGAGTTTTTTGATGAGTCTTATTTGTAAATGTTTCATCAAAATATCCACGAATTGCTGTTACTCTCGTAGTAATAAAATCAACAAGAACTTTTCTACCATTAGTAATACTAGATTCAATAATTGAAATTGGATCATGAGCTGTCTCTGATTTCACATCAGAAATAAAAGTTGTAAAATTTAAAGAATTGTCAGTAAAATTACCAAGAAGATTTTGTTGGTCTTGAATAGCTTTAACTATAATTGGAGTAACGCGACCATAGTCAACTAACCATGTATTTGTAACTCCATCAACATATGGATCTATACCATTATCTCCTTTCGTAACAGCGTTCGGATATATTGCATATAAATCTTGAGCAATAAAACCAGTATCAGAAGTACCATCTGCATTCCATGTAAAATCTTTCACTCCTATATTCATAAGATCTGTTAAACCAAAATGTGTGTCTACTATATTACTCTTTAATCTACGATCAGAAGAAGTAGCATAAGTAACAGCTGTTGCACTAGAATTGTTTATACTTCCTATTTCAGTCCCTGCTGTATTTGTAAAACGCATAAAACGTTGTGTGTTATAAGTTGTTCCTGTCATTGTAATCGTAACTCCTGAGGCTGATGTTGTAGATCCAGCAACAGCAAGTCCTGAAAGCTTTACAAGGATACCAGACCCTGCAGTCATAGCTGCACTATCACTCACAACAAAAGCATTACCTGTCCTTGTAACATCATAAACTTGAACACCATAACCTGTATGATTACCATTCATAGAAAATAAAACAGCACCTGAAGTAGCGGTAGTTCCCAATGCACCAGTTGTAGCATCGTTAAACTTAATACCTTTCATGAGTTGTGCTGTCCCAGCAATATTTATAGAAAGCGCACTTCCTGTTGATCCTACAGTATTAGTTCCTGAAGCATTAATACTTGCGAGAGAACCTGTAAATGCAGTCATTGCTCCACTCTCTGTAATATCAAGCATTGAACCAATGTTCACCCCAGCAGTTGTAGTAGAAACAGAAGAAGAAGTAGCAGATAATAATGTTCCAGAAGTAATAGTATTTCCAGTAAGAGAAAAATCTTTTTGAGTTGTTGCTGTTGCCCAGTCCATTGTTTGAATTGTTGAACCCATAGCAATAGAACCATCTGCTGTTGGACTACCAATTAAATCCCAATTAGTAACACCTAAAGTAACCCAAGATGGAGCAAGAGTTGTACCGTTACTCTGTAAGACTTGACCAGCTGTACCATTTGCAAGCATTGAAGTTGTTCCTACTCCTGATTGATAAGGAATTGAACCACCTAAACCTCCCGCTAAATTTGTTACATCTCCAGGTGTAAATGCTTCAAAAGCTGTATCAGTTGCATTTCTTCTTATTGATTGACCAGCTCCTATTACTAAAGCACCTAATGTATTTGTTCCAGTTGTAACAATCAAAGATTTGTCTGGAATAGAATTTAACCCTGTCCCCCCTTGAGCTACAGTCACAGTATCATTCGTAGTGAGGACTGTTGCATTCGCATCTGGAAATGTATAAGTACGTAATGCTGTTTGATTATTAGTAACAGAAAATACTCCATCACCTAGTTCATTCCAAGGATGGCCAGGGTTTGGAGTTGTAGCTGTGACAATAGAGACAACAGAGAAAATAATAAAAGTAAAAAGAATTGTATAAGCAACATAATGAAAAGAAAATCTTGGTTTGATTCCTTTTAATATCTTTTTTCTAAATTCTAATAATTTTTTATAATTATCTTCATGCATAATACAACAATATTATAACATGTAAACTATGAAAAAACAGTAGTAATTTAATATTCCTACTGTTTTTTCATTAAAAATGTGGATAACTTTATATTTTATCTAACTTCCCAACCCAAAAAAGAAATTTTTTTATTAATTTTTTCCATAATAGGATTTATTTCTTCATCTGTAAGAGTCTTGTTGTAAGATTGAAAAACTAAACGATAAGCATAAGAAGTTCTATCTTCTTTTGTAAATTGATCAAATAAATAAGGTTCTTTAATTAACAAATCTGTTCCCTCTTCTGTAAAAATATTTTTAAGTTTATCTTTATTTTCAGAAACAGGAACCCAAACTGCAATATCACGCACAATAAATGGATATATAGACCAAGGTTTAAAAATATTTTTAGGTCTTGAGTCCTCAATTAAATCATTCATAGATACATTACTGTCTGGTATAAGATTATTCTTTTCACAGAAATCATTTAAAGACATTTCTATAACATTTTTTTTGTCTCCATAAGCGATACGTATTTCTTCTTTATCTTTCAAAAAGATAGTCCCTATTTCAAAAACTTTTATTTCTTTCATCTCAAGAAGAGGTAAATTTAATATGTTTAACTTTATCCCCTCTCTTAATCCATCAGAAAGATTATTCCTTAAGAAATTTTTTCCATTAGCAGAAGAAAGAACTTCGATATCTCCTTTATCCCCAAAAACATAAGACATAATTTCTGAATAACCATCGGAAAGAAGTTTATGGCGAGCTAAAAGAGTTTTAAAATAAATATCATTTACCTTATTGTTATTATTTATTTCTGGCAATTTTTCTACTAGCCTGTCGTACCCTAAAATTCGAATAACTTCTTCTGTTAAATCATGAGGGCCAACTAAATCAAGTCTTAAGAAAGGAATTTTAATATCAAATTCATTAGACGATTCTTTATAATCAAAATTCAATTTATTCCAAACACTTTCTATTTCTTCTTTTGAGAATGTAGAACCTAATCTTTTATTTATATACTCTATTGTTATCTTAATATTTCTTTGTTCTTGTTTAACAGAATATACATCTACGATATCTTCAACTTCCCCTCCAGATACTTTTGAAATTATTTCTGTAATTGCATCCATTGTCAAACCACACAATTCAGGTGAAATTTCATTTTCATATCTTTTCACAGCATCAGTTAAAATATTTATTTTCTTTGCAGTTTTTCTAGTAGTTACAGGATTAAAATTTGCAACTTCAATAATAATATTTTTAGTGTTTATATCTACCTCTGCTTTAGTTCCACCTTTTATGCCAGCAATAGCAAGTGGATCACTCTCATCTGCAATTACTAGAATAGAGTCATCTAAGATTATATCTTTTTTATCTAGAGTTATAATTTTCTCTCCAGCTTTTCCGTTTCTGATTATAATTTTCTCACCTTCTATTTTATCTAAATCAAAACAATGAATCGGTTGCCCCAAATCAAACATTATAAAATTAGCAACATCCACTATGTTGTTTATAGATTTTTGTCCTATTACTTTTAACTTTTCTTTAAGCCAATCTGGACTTTCTTCTACTTTTATATTTCGAATTATTCGCCCCATATAACGAGAACATTTATTATCTTCTATTTCTATTTTTAAATTAGTTCCTTTATCTTCAAATTTTTTGTATTCTTTTTCTTTAATTTTTAAATCAAAAATAGCAGAAACTTCTTTTGCAATCCCCCAATGAGATAAACAATCATGAGCTCTATCTGGTAAAACTTTTATATCAAAAATATAATCATTTTCTATTTCTTCAAAATCTTCTACTTCGAAAGAATGAAAAACAATACCGTCTGATAATTCCTGAGGTGCTGGTAATTTTTCTTCAAAATAATTTTGTAGCCAATTGTAAGATATTTTCATAAATAATTAAATTTGATTAAATCTTAAGTCTGCCTGATAAGCTGGACGAATATCTGACATTAAATATTTAATAACCATTAAACGTTCCAATCCTGGACCAAAAGCAAACCCTTGGTATTTACTTGAATCAATTCCACATTTTTCTAAAACACTAGGATGGACCATACCAGCACCTCCCATTTCAATCCAACGTCCTTTATATTTCAAATCAAACTCAATTGATGGTTCAGTAAATGGGAAGAAACTTGGACGGAAACGAAGATTAGTATCTTCTCCTAACATTTTTTTATAAAAATAAGATAATGTTCCTTTTAAATTTGCCATTGAAATATCTTCTCCAATAAATAACCCTTCTATCTGGTAGAATTGCATTTCGTGAGTAGCATCAGTCGTTTCATTTCTAAAAACTTTTCCTGGAGCAATAATTGCAAATGGTGGCTTCTTACCAGACTTTGCAAACTCTTCCATAAAACGAATTTGAACAGAAGAGGTATGAGTTCTTAGAACTTTTTCATTTCCACCTTTTATATAGAAAGTATCTTGCATGTCACGAGCAGGATGATCTTTCGGAACATTTAATGCATCAAAATTATGATAAACATCCTCAAGTTCAGGACCTGTAGCAACTTCAAAACCAAGCTCTGTAAAGATCTTAACTGTATCGTTTATTATTATTGAAAGCGGATGCTCTCTTCCTTTTTGAATTTCTTCCATATGGCTTATATTATATTATTTAAGGTTATTTTTCAAATATTTATTAAACCTTTTATAACTTAAATTATTTATAAATTTCTGCACGCTTACAATATTCACATTCAGTATCTTTACCATAAGAATTATAATTACAAGGAAGATTCACCCAGTCACTACTTTTTATTAAGGTATCATAATCTTCAATATCTTTTATAAGTAAAAATATTTCTTCTTTACTAATCCTTCGACTATAAATCGCTTCTTTTTCATTTTTCGCTTCTAAAAATTCTAATCTTGATTCTATGACTTCTTTATTCCATTTAGGACTTTCCTTGAGTAAATAAGAATACATTGCAAGTTGACGAAGATAATTATTCATTCTTCCATCCTCCCCTATTTTCTCTATATCATTTTTCTTTTTTAAACTACCAGTTTTAAAGTCAGTAACACAAACTTCTCCACCAACTAAATTTTCTATAAGATCTATCTTTCCATAAATATTCAAATGAGGAAATCTGTCGTCTTTAAATGAAATGCTTTTTTCATTTTCGTGATTTTTTGAAATATCCTTCAGACGATTTTTAACCCACTTAGAAATAATTTCGAAGACTTCTTTTTCAACTTGTTTATATTTTGTCTCATTTTGATATTTTCTTTTCTGAACTTCAGAATAAACAATTTTTTCTATTTCTTTTTCAGTAGGATATTTTTCCATTTTCAAAATAACATCTATTGCTCCATGAACAGCATTACCAAATTCTAAACTTTCACCTATTGGTTCAGGTAATTGCAATAAATTTCTAAAATACCATTTCCAAGGACATTCAAAAAAGTTATTAAGAAGTGATACTGACACATTTCTCTCTTCATATTCTTTAGAGACAAGACTAGTAAGTTCTTTTAATTTAAAACTTTCTTTTTTTTCTTCTTTCTTTTCGATATAAGCTCTTGGGTCATGTTTGAGTATATTTTTCTCAGTTAAAGATATATCTTGTTTTTCAAAAATTCCTTCAGGTAAATCAGCTATAACTGAAAATAAAAATTGATCCGCACCTTGATATGAATGAATAGAATAAGAAAGAGTACAAAATCTTTTTGCTCTTGTAATCGCAACATAAAGCTGACGTTTTACAACAGCTTCATCTTTTTGTTCGATACGAGCTTCAATACTAAGAGGTAAAGCAAAAGCTTGTTTTTTGCCAGACATTAGCGATTTCTCATCCATATGAGCAATCCAAACATAATCAAATTCCAAACCTTTTGATGCATGAAGCGTAATAACCTTTACTCCTTCATCTTTACCAAAAACAGCTAATGGAATATTCTCATCATAAGAAGAAAGTCTCTCAATAAAATCTAAAAATTCTTTCAAGGTTAGTTTTGGATTTTTTTCTATTTGAGAGAGGGCTAAATGAAGGATACTACGAACTACTTCTACCCTCATCACCAACTCTTCATGAGTCGTAGCTTCACTTAATAAAAATTCATCACCAACTAATTGAATAAGAGAGTAAACATTAAGATTGCTCGATTCTTTTACCCAATGAGATAACTTTTCAATCCAAATTTTAACATTATCATTTTTATCAAAAAGTGTTGGTTTTTCTTCCACTAAGCTTATTAGTGAATTCTTCTTCATTTCATACTCACTCACAAATTTATGTGCGAGAAGAGGTGGAATACCAGAAAATTTATCAAAAAGTGATTCTGAAAAATAAATATTATCACTTGGATTATTAATTATTTTAAAAACTCTTAAAAGAGAATTAAATTCTACTGAATCAAAAAGTCGTAAAGTATCTCGCCCTGAAACTTTTAAGCCCATATCTGAGAGTACCACCATGGCACTTCTTGCTTGTTTATTCTTAGGAACAAGAACCGCGCAATTATTTATATCTACTCCATTTTTAATTTTTTCTTTTATATCAAGAGCGCAAGTAATTATTTCATCACGAGGATAATCACATTCAACCAAACGAAGTGGATGCGATTCTTTATGATGACTTACAAGTTTTTCTTTCGTTAAAGTACTCTCTAGTAATTGATGTGATGAATCAAGGATAACTTGAGTCGAACGATAATTATCTAATAGTGTAATTAACTTTGCTTCGCCAAAATTATATTTAAATCCTTCAAAATAAGAAAGTGATGCCCCTCCAAATCCATAAATTAATTGACGATCATCCCCAACAACGAAAATATTTGGTTTCTCTATTTCACCCCAAACTTTTTGTAAAAACTCATTCTGTACACCACTTGAATCTTGGTGTTCATCAATAAGAATATAAAGATACCTCTCACGAATTGTATCGCGAACATCATCAGATTCTTCTATTATTTTTATAACCATTTCAAGAACATCATCATAATCTAAAACATTTTGCTCTTTTTTTATTAATTCATAGAGGTCGTAAAATTTTACAACTTCTCTTGTCTTATTTAGACTTTCAATTTTCCTAATAACATCCTTTTTGAGTTGCCCTTTATTTTCACCACGAGTTAAAATACTATCTTCACTTTCTTCTAAATTCTTTATATCTTTTTCTATTTCAATTAAAAAATCTTCTGGAGAAAGTCTATCTTTTTTAAATAAAGAAATTAAAGACTTTAAATCCCGAAAATGTCTTGACTCATCAGAACGAGGACGAATATGTTGCCAAACATTTTTCTGTAAAATATCATCATAAATAGATATAGAATCGGTATCATCTAAAAGTTTCGGCATTGTAGAAAGACCAAGAACATTATAAAATTCCTCAATTATTTTCATCCCAAAACTATGAAATGTAAATATATTTACATTTGAACTGGTAGGGCCAATATATTTTCGTAGTCTTTCTTTCATTGCACTAACACCAGAATTTGTAAAAGTTAAACACAAAATTCCATCTGGACTTGTATCTGTTTTCTTCAAAATATTACCAATTCTAAGAGTTAGAATCTGAGTTTTCCCAGTCCCAGGTCCAGCAATAACCATAACAGGTCCATCAATATAATCTACGGCTTCAAGCTGTTTTTTATTTAATTTTTTATATGCTTCATCAAATTCTTGATTTACCATGATTTTATTTATTTTAAATTTACTAATTCTATTTTTATATCTTCCCCAAACCATTTATTCTTAAAATTTTTAAAAATATCATTCTCTTTTGTTACCAGTATAGACATCGTCCCATTATGTGAAAAAAATGCTTCTCTATCTGGAAATTCTATAAAATAATCTTTTAAATATTTAGGAATTAATTCTTCTTGATAAACCCAATCTTTTATAAAAGGAAATACCTTTTTAAAATCATTTCTAACTATTCCATAATGAGTACAGAGTAATGCTCCTTTCGTAATATCATTTGAAATTTTGTTTTTAAAAGAAGAAATATAAGAATGAGTATCTCCCCCATTTTCTATCAGACCTGCAAGCTCTGGCATAGGAGTTTTAATATACTTTTTCAAATTCTCTTGAAAAAAATTTTCATATACTTCTGACTCACAAGTACGAGATGTTGCAAATATAGCAACAGTGCCATCTTGTCCAATAGATTCTACTGTTGGACGAACAATCCCAAAAAGAATTTTGCCAAAATACTTTTCGTCTTTCCAAATACGTAATCTATCATAGATAGTTGAACTAATAGTATTACAAGCAAGAATAACTCCTTTGCATTCTTTCTCTCCATATAGATAATCTAGGGCTTTTGTAGTCAGCAAAAAAAGCTCATCTGGAGTTTTATTACCATAAGATACATTTAGCTGATCACCTAAAAAAACATAATCATACATAGGCAATTCAGCTTTTAAATGATTTAAAATCCAAAGTCCACCAAGCCCAGAATCGAAAATACCAATATTCATAATATTGGTATTATAGCACTATTTATTTAGTCAGATAAGCAAGCCAATAATCACGCTTATAAATACGGGAATTAAAGGTTGTATAACTTGTTTTTTTCTCTAAGTGTAAAATTTTGAAATATTTACCATACATCTTTATAAAATCGGGACGAGAGAAAACTCTTTCTGTTAATCCTATCTCTTTTATAATATAAGTATCATATTCTCTACCAGGACTCTCTCTTAATAAATTTTTTACATTTTTATTGCCATCTTTACACAGAGCTCTAACAAATAAATACCCACCATTTTTCAACACTCTATCAATTTCTCTTAAATAAATATTTCTACCTTCTTCATTTAAAGAATTTGAAGAAGTTACATCTAAAATAACATCGATAGATTTATCTTCTATGTTATATGGTTCACCTATATCACCTAGTCTATAATCAACAGTTAACCCTAATTCACCTGCGCGAATCTTAGCAATACTTAATGCAGTTTTTGAAATTTCAATTCCAATTACTTTATTTTCTAAATCTGCCAAATAATTTGAATTTCTCCCTGTGCCACAACCAAGATCTAAAATAGATTTATTCTCTACTCTATATTTTTGATCTTTTTTTAAAAACTTAAAGAATCGCAAAGTATCTGCTTGCGGTTCTTCATTTTTTGTAACAAGCAATGGATTTCTATATTCTTTTTCCCATACATTACCTTGGTGTGACATAAATTTTAATCTTTATTATAAAGTCTCTACCATCATCATATTAGTTGCACCTCCTTTTTTCTCCCACTGAGAACATGTTGTAATCACAATCTTATCTCCTTTACTTGCAATTTTTTCTTTAATACAAAAATTTCTAACGGCTTTAAAAACTTCTATATCTAAGGCTGTAGTATAATTATTAACTTTCAAAGGTAAGCAACCAAATGAAGCACATAATTGATGAGAAGTTATCTCTTCTGAAGTTACAGCTACTATGAAAGGAGTTGGTTTATGACGAGATATCATACGAGCAGTAAAACCACTTTTTGTTAGAGCAACAATAACTTTCGCTCCTACATCATGAGCAGTCTTTACAACTGAACCTGTAATAGAATCTGTTACATCTATTTCACCCCTACATCCTTCATGTACAATCTTTCTTTCAGGAAAATTATGTTCTATATCAAGAGCAACTTTTGTCATAACTTTTACTGCTTCTACCGGGTAATCACCTAATGTTGTTTCTTCTGAAAGCATTACTGCATCTGTACCATCTAATATAGCATTAGCAATATCAGAAACTTCTGCACGAGTTGGCACTGGAGATTTAATCATAGACTCAAGCATTTGAGTAGCAGTTATCACAATTTTACCAGCATCATTACATTTCTTTATAAGCATCTTTTGTATCATTGGAACTTTTTCAGCTGGAACTTCAATAGCTAAATCTCCACGAGCAACCATAAGCCCATCACACAAATCCAGAATAGCATCTATATTTTTAACAGCTTGAGGAGTTTCTATTTTTGCTATTATCAAAGCTTTTGATTTTCTTTTATTTAAAATATCTCTAAGCTCGATAACATCTTCAGGTTTACGAACAAAAGAAAAAGCAAAAAAATCTACTTTATTTTTTATTCCAAATTCTATATCTTTCTTATCTTTATCTGTAAGAGAATTAACCGAGATATCAGAATCTGGAAGATTAACACCACGACGTCCTTTTGTATCCCCTCCTACCAAAATCTTACATAGAACTTCATTACCTTTTACACTCATAACTTCAAACTTCTTTTTACCATCATCAACCATTATTTTATCACCTATCTTTACTTCTTTTGCGAATAAAGGATAATTTATAGAAACGTGTTTTTCATCACCAACTATTTTTTCAGTTGTAATAGTTATTGTATCTCCTGCTTTAAGATTAACTCTTTCTTGATAAAATTCTCCTAAACGGATCTTGGGACCAGAAAGATCTTGCATAATAGCTCCTGTTATACCAGTACTCTTTATAGCTTTTTTAAAGTTATCAACTTTTTCTTGATGTTCTTTAAAATCACCATGTGAAAAATTTAAACGAACAATATTCATACCGGCCTTAAGAAGAGAAGAAAGTCTTTCAACTGAAGTTGTTACTGGTCCTATTGTTGCTACAATTTTTGTTTTTTTGATCATATGATTTTGTTATTAA
>CAIJZW010000082.1 GCA_903825265.1 uncultured bacterium
TATAGCTCCAACAGAGATATGTTCCATATAAAATTAAAAATCAAAATGAAATACCTTTTTAAGAACCCAATTAATAACTGATACAAGTATTGCACCAAAGAAAGCGGCTCCGAAAGTATTCACACTAAATCCATTTATAACAGTTCCTAGATACCAGAAAAGTAAACCATTTACAACAAGAGAAAATAAACCAAGTGTTACTATATTTATAGGTAGGGTTAGAATATTTACAACAGGCTTTATGAACATATTAAACAATGTAAGACATGCACCAACAATAAGAGCTATCCATAAATGAGATAAAGATACCCCTGAAATAATCTTCGTTGCCAAAAGAACAGAAGCTGAGAGTATAATCCAATGTAAAATAATTTTCATTTGATATATTTAAAAATTAAACAAATAATTTATCAACAATTTCTTTAACTAGTGCACCATCTGCTTTACCTTTTAAGTCTTTCATTACAGATGCCATAAACATTCCTTTTTTAGTTAGATCTTTAACTTCCAGTTCAGAAATTTTATTCTTCACTATTTCTTCTATCTCACTTACTTCCATAAGCTTAGGTAAATATTCAGACAAAATAGCTAGCTGTTTAGCTTCTTCCTCAACAAGATCCAAGCGTCCACCCTTTGTAAACTGTTCTATAGAATCTTTCCTTTGTTTTGAAAGTCTTGTAATAACTGAAACAGATTCTTCGTCTGTAAGTAAATCTTGAGGTGTACGAGATTTAGAAACAAGCTCATTCGTAAAAGCAGTCACAAGCCCACGCATAACTTCAAGACGAACCTTATCCCCCGCTTTCATACATTCTTTTATACTATTTTTGATTTGTTCATGTAATGACATATCTATATTGTACCAAAGAAACCAACAGAGGTCCAACCTCATGTGGCCCCAGAGGTTATACTTCTGTAATTATATTTATTCCTTTATTTATTTTATGCTAAAATAAATACATATGAAAAAAATTATATTTTTTGATACTGAGACAACGGGTAATGAACCCAAGAAAGACTTCGTTTGCCAGTTGGCTTATAAAACTACAGATATGACATTTAATGAATTATTCAAACCTTCTATGCCTATCCCTCCTGAAGCTAGTGCTATCACTCACATCACGAATAAGATGGTAGCTGATAAACCTTCGTTTAAAGAAAGTACAAATTATGAAACAATAAAACTTCTTTTTGAAGATCCAAATTCTGTTGTTGTCGCTCATAATGCAAAATTTGATATTACAATTATAGATAAAGAAGATATTTTTCCTTCTAACTTCATCTGTACTCTTCGTGTCGCAAGATACTTAGATAAAGATAATATTATCCCTCAATACAAACTTCAATACTTAAGATACTATTTAGATATTGAAATAGAAGCAAGTGCACATGATGCCCTCGGAGATGTACTTGTTCTTGAAAAACTTTTTGAAAGACTTCTTAATAAAATAATGAAGGAAGAAAATATAAATGAAGAAAAAGCAATAGAAAGAATGATAGATATATCTTCTAAACCTTCACTTATGAGTATATTCAATTTTGGTAAACACAACGGCAAAACTGTCGCCGAAGTTGCAAGTATAGATCGTGGTTATTTAGAATGGATGCTCACCCAAAAAGAACAGAATCCTGATAACGAAGAAGATTGGATTTATACACTGAAACATTATTTAGGAAAACTTCAATAAAAAATAGAGCTAACTTAAATAAATAAGTTAGCTCTATTGTTTTTATTTTTTACTTAGAATTGCAGCAATAACTCCAAGAAAACCAACTGGAGTTATTATTGATAATGTTAACAGTGGATCTTTAGCCCAAAAATAACATATCACTATAATAATGAAAATAAAAACCATCACTGAAATGGCAATTAATTCAAAACATCTTTCTTTCATTTTTTTAAATTTTAAGTTAAACTTCTTTGCAAGTATATCACAAATATGTGTATTTGTCAATACAGAAAAATGCCTATTACTTGCTAAAATATACACATGAATATACTAATTATTGTATTCCTTGCTGTACTTATTGTCCTTGTTATAGGACTATTCTTTTTCATGAAGAACAAAGAACCAGAAAATAAAAATGATACAGCAACTCAATTACTCCTTTCTCAAATAAATGAATTGTCTAGAACTATTGATAATAAACTTGGTGAATCACAAAAAGAAATCAACCAAACAATGCGTTTTCAGTCTACAGAGACATCTAGAATAATTGCAGATATAACAGAAAAAATTACAAGATTAGATGAAACGAACAAACAAGTTGTATCTTTCGCAGATCAACTTCAAAATTTACAAGATATATTAAAGAATCCTAAACAACGTGGAATACTAGGTGAATATTACTTAGAAACATTACTGAAGAACATAATGCCTCCAGGAAGTTACCAAATGCAATACCCTTTCCCAGATGGAACAATAGTAGATGCAGTTGTTTTTGTGAAAGATAAAATTATACCAATTGACTCTAAATTCTCTCTTGAAAATTACAATCGTATTTCAGAAACAAATGACAAGACAGAAAAAGATAGACTAGAAAAAGTATTCGTAAATGATTTAAAAAATAGAATTACAGAAACTTCTAAATATATACAACCAGACAAAGGTACAATGGATTTTGCATTTATGTTTATACCTCACGAAGCTATTTATTATGACCTATTAATAAACAAAATCGGTTCTGTTAATGAAGATACTGAGAATTTAATCCAAAGAGCTGCAAGTAAATATAAAGTTATAATTATTTCCCCTACTTCTTTCCTTGCGTACCTACAAACTGTTCTTCAAGGATTGAAAGCTCTGCAAATAGAAGAAAGTGCAAAAGACATAGTAAAAAGAGTTAGTGAATTAGGTAAACACTTAAGAAGTTATGAGGAAATGCACCAGAAACTAGGTAACGCTCTTGAAACAACAGTAAATCACTTTAATAAATCAAATCATGAATTCAGAAAAATAGATAAAGATGTCATGAGAATAACAGGAGAAGTTATAAGTATAGAGACACAAACAATAGAAAAACCTCAATTAGAAGAATAAAAAAACCATCTATTACTAATAATAGATGGTTTAATTAATTCGCTCCAATGTAAACGATATCGGGGTCAAACTTTAAAGAAAACAAAGTTATTTACGATAATAAAA
>CAIJZW010000083.1 GCA_903825265.1 uncultured bacterium
CGGAAGGGTGCCTGAGTGGTTGAAAGGAACAGTCTTGAAAACTGTCAGGGGTGAAAGCTCCTCGGGAGTTCGAATCTCCCCCCTTCCGCAAATACAAAAATGAGTCCAACTTTATGTTGGACCATTTTTGTTTGCGGAAGGAAGCGAGCAAACTGCTTTGCTCGCGCGGGAGATTCGAAAGACTTTTCGTTCTCTGGTGTTAACCAGAGCGAAAAGTACCTGCCTATGTAATAGGCGAAAAGCGTACTCGCGGTCTCACAGAGTAGCAAGGACATACATTTGACAAACATTTCTATAAAAGTATGATAAATGAAATTCATTCACATTTAAAAAATTAAAGGAGATGGAAAAAAAAGTTATTTCAACACTAAAAGAATTTAATTCTTTTTCTGATGAGTTCCAAAAGGAACATGAGGATGAAATGCCTTATGCTTTCGGCATAGGTGTTTGTCATAAAAATCTATATGGGAAAACAATTTATGTTGATTGGTTAACAATCAACATAAAAGAAAACTATGGAACGGCCTCTGTGCTAATGGATGTTTTTAATGTAAATCTGAGCAAAACCCCATTTTTCTGTAAAGAGTTTCACAAAGATATTTGTAGAACTCTTATTATAGATAAATATTTATTACCATTTATTAATGATGGTAAAAAACATTTAAATATTGAAGCTCTTCAATATTTAAAGGAACATCAGATTCTCGGACCAGATAGTTACATTCTTATAATGCACTGGACCGAAGAAGTAATCTTCAAAAGTCCAGTTCTGAATTTAGAAGATGCATATTTCAGGTTAGCACTGGCCGCAAAGTTAAATAGAGGTCCGGAAATTTTATGCATGTATGGCACAATAGAAGCCATGCAGAAAATTAGATAATTAAAGGGTTATTACGCAAGTAATAACCCTTTTTTGTATTTTTAATACTTTTACCTCAAATTTGTTATAATAAACTTATGTCTAAAATATATGAAGAATCAATAAAATTACACAAAAAATATGGCGGAAAATTAGAAGTAAAAAGTAAGGTTTCACTTAAAAATAAAAGTGATTTATCACTTGCTTATACTCCAGGAGTAGCAGGTGTTTGTGAAGCAATTGCTAAAAATCCTAAACTCGCAAAGGAATATACTATTAAGAAAAATACTGTCGCTATTGTAACAGATGGCTCTGCAATATTAGGACTCGGTGACCTAGGTCCACTTGCCGCAATTCCTGTTATGGAAGGCAAGGCTGCAATTTTCAAAGATTTCGGAGGAGTAGATGCCTTCCCTATTTGTCTTGATACAAAAGATACAGAAGAAATAATAAAGGCAGTAAAACAAATTGCTCCAGTTTTTGGTGGAATAAACCTAGAAGATATTTCTGCTCCAAGATGTTTCGAAATAGAAGAAAGACTTCGCAAAGAACTCGATATCCCAGTTATGCATGATGATCAATGGGGTGCTGCGACTGTAACATTAGCAGCTCTTATAAATTCTTTTAAGTTAGCTAAATTAAAAAAAGAAAATGTAAAAGTTGTAATTGCAGGAGTAGGAGCCGCAGGTGTCGCAACAGGAAGACTTCTACATTCTTATGGAATTACAAATACTATTTTCTGTGACAGTAAAGGAATAATACACAAAGGCCGAACAGACCTAAACAAAGAAAAGAAAGAATTACTTCAAGGAAGTACCATAAAAGAAAGAGTTGGAGATCTAAGTGATGCATTAATTGATGTGAATGTATTTATTGGATTATCAAAGCCAAAAACTTTAACAAAAGAAATGATAAAAAGTATGGCTCCAAATCCTATAATATTTACCCTTGCAAACCCAACTCCTGAAATAATGCCCGAAGAAGCTAAAGAGGCTAACGCATTCATAGTAGCAACAGGTAGATCAGACTATCCAAACCAGATAAATAATTCATTGGTTTTTCCAAATGCTTTTAAGGCTATGCTCGATAAAAAGATACCTCAGTTTGATAATAAAATATTTATAGCAATAGCCATAGCCTTAGCTAAGGTTGTTAAAAAACCAAACAGAGAAAACATAATACCAAGTATGTTCGACAAGGAAGCAAGAATGGCTGTTTATAAAGCAACCAAAATTATTAAGTAGTCACAAAAAGACCATTAATACGTTATATACATATGGAAGATAATAATCAGAGCCATTTAAAAGAGTTAATAATCTCAGCCAAAAATGGAGATAAGAGTGCTTTTGAGGAAGTATATAATACTTACTACACCCCACTTTTTAGATATATTCTGTCTAGAATCAGAAATAAACAAGAAGCGGAAGATTTAACTCAAACTGTTTTTCTAAAAATATGGAACTCACTATCAAAATGGAAAAGTAACCATACTTCCCCTATTTCATTCTTTTTTAAAGTTGCACATAATACTTTAATAGATCATTGTCGTAAAAAATCAACTCAGGAGATAGTCTCAGATGAAACAGTTAATATTTTTACAGAGAATAAACCATGGGAAGATAAAGAAAAATATTTTCGTGAGACAAAAGAAATAATCGAAAAGATAACTCAAAAGCTTTCAGAAGAACAACAAGAAATAATAACTCTAATTTATACTAATGATTTAACATACGAAGAGATAGCAAAGATTACCAACAAAAAAGAAGATTCAATTAGACAAATCCATTCTCGTGCCATAAAAAAATTAAGAGATTTATATAAAAAAGAAAATATATGAATGAAAAAGAAATAAATAACTTAATAAAAAGAACTTTTAACATAAAAACTGATCCTAAAGTTGAGTCTTTTTCTAAGGTTCTTTCTCTTATAGAAGAAGATACCATCCCTGTCACAAAAGACAAAACCACACGTTATAATATACGAGAAGCATTATTAAACATTATAAATAATAAAACAGTCGAGTTTGTTAATGTATGGAAGTCTAAACGTGTGATGATACTTATTCCTACATTTATAGTTTTGTTTGTATTAGGAACATTCTCTCTATCTCCGAGTAAAACTAATTCTAGTGATTATATAATTAGAATTGCGGAACAGAATGAATCTATTAACGAACAATTCATAAGTGAAGATGAAGAATTTGAAACATTGTTTGACTCACCAGCAATTAACGACCTTGATTCATTACAATATGAAATTTAATTTAAATAAAAGTGTTGCGGGATTACTAATGATATCTTCTTTTGTTCCATTTGTAGCATTTGGAGAAACAGTCAAAACTAACACTGACCAACAAGCTAATAAATTCTGTTCACAACTTTCTATAATAAATAGCAAGACAGCAGATAAAATAACAAAAGCAGAAGAGAAAGAGTCTACATATCAAACTAATAGAAATACAAATTTTGCTAAAAAGCAAAGTGTAGCCGATGAGAAAAAAGCTCTTGTTCGTACTAATGCAGATGCAAAGAGAGCAACAAATTGGGATAAAATGATAAATAAAGCAAAGACAGATGATCAGAAAACAGCAGTAACTACATACAAAACAGCTGTTCAAACAGCAATAGACGCTCGTAGAACAGCAGTAGATGCAACAATAAAAACTTATAGAGATGGATTAGCTCAGATAATAGTAACTAATACAGGCTCTGTAAACACAGCAACAACAACATTCAAGGCTTCAGTCACTTCTGCTTTAGAGAAAGCTAGAACAGACTGTGCAAATAATGTTTCAAGTAAAACAGTAAGAGCTGATTTTACAAAAGCAGTAAATGATGCAAAAACAATTTTAAAGGCATCTAGAAAAGACGCAACAACAAACTCAGAAGCAATAAGTCTAAAAAAGACAAGAGATGATGCTATAAAACTTATAGAAATAACATTTAAAACTGCAACAGATAAAGCCCACGCAGATCTTGTATTAGCTCTTAAAAAATAAAACTAATACTAAATATAAAAACCAATCAATAATTATTGATTGGTTTTTATATTTCGAGAGATAATATTATACTCCCGATTTATCAAATGGTTTACCATTTAATAAATCGGGAGTATAATAAACAAATGGAAGAAATTATTTTAGATAAAATAGAATGGTCTGCACCTGAATACAAACATGAAGAGAAAAGTATGGATTTTATTTGGACTATAGGGCTAGCATCTATTGTTGCATGCATTATCGCAATATGGTTACATAACTATTTATTCTCTATTTTTATATTTATATCTGGATGTTCTCTTATTCTATTTTCTATCCGTCACCCACAAGAGATAACTTTCTCCATAGAAACTGATGGTTTTAGTATGGGTAAAGATACATACACATGGAAGAAAATAAAAGGTTTCAATATCAAAAAAGAAAATAATAATGTTAATCTTCTAATAGAATTAGATAAATATTTACTACCTGTATATACAGTCCCCTTGCCTCTTGAATTAGTTGAAAAAATTAGAGAATCATTAATTAAAGTTATTCCTAATATAGAGCTTGAAGAATCTAAGTCTATGAAGTTTGTAGAAAAAATCGGATTTTAAATAACAAAAGCTTTTCGATTCCTGCACAAGAGACAAGCAGCTGTCTCCTTCGGGGTCACACAACAAAATTGCCACTTGAAAGTGGCTTATTTTGTACGTGTGGTCCCGGCAGGAATCGAACCTGCATCGCAACTTCCGCAAAGTTGCGTCCTATCCATTGAACGACGAGACCTTCCTCTTACGATTCTAATTTACACTAATAAATACTTATCTGCAAGTAAGTATAGACTATTCCCCACGTGTGATATAATATACCTACGTCGGGGTTATTATTAAATAATTTTTAAATTATATGGAAAAAGAAGAAAATAAAAAAGGTTGTTGTGAAGAAATTAAAACAGAATGCTGTGATTCAAAAGAAAAATGTTGTAATATGACAAATAATTGTTCTCATAATTGGAAAAAGTGTCATATGGCAAAGAAAGTAATTACAATTATTATAATAATAATTGCATTCTGTTTAGGAACACAATGGGGAGAAATGAAAGGAGAATGGAGAGGTAATCGTTTTCAAAGAGGTATGATGTATAACGATTATGGCAGATTCGAAAGTAGAGCAATAGATAGTCAACAGAAAGTAGTTGGTGAGGTCACAGTAGATGTAAGTAAAAATCCTCAAGCACCAGTAGTAGCACCAAAACAATAATATAAATAAAATGCTCCATTCTGTTATAACGGAATGGAGTATTTTATAATTATTTTCTACTAACCCAATCTTTTAATTCTTTATAATTTGTTTCCCCACAAATACTTTGATTATTATTTTCATTATA
>CAIJZW010000084.1 GCA_903825265.1 uncultured bacterium
AATAATCGCTATCAATGTGTATCTATTTTAAGAATAGATACTATAAATTTTGAAATTAACAAGTGTTTATCTTTTATAAAAGATAAACAGGATTCTTCTTTTAATAGTTGGGAATTTGATCTTGGAAACAAGACAATTCCTATTTGTTATCTTTCCTCGAAAGATACTCTTAATCTAGTATTGAGATATATATACGAAGAATTATAATGATTAATATAATAAATAACCAAAAAGCAAATGCTTTTTGGTTATTTTTTTATGAATTTTATATTTTTAATCATAAAACTCTAAATTTTTAAATTTATGATTTTATGATATAATCACTTAGTTATTTATTTGTATTATATGGCTATATTTTCTAAAAAATTAGGTATTGATTTGGGTACAGCGAATACTCTGGTTTATTTGCCTGGGAAGGGTATTGTTTTGAATGAACCTTCTGTTGTAGCTGTTTCTGAACAAGATAATACAATTCTTGCTATTGGTATCGAAGCTAAAGAAATGATAGGGAAAACTCCAGAAAGTATTATAGTTTATAGACCGATGAAAGATGGAGTTATTGCTGATTATCGAGTTACAGAAGCTATGCTTCGTTATTTTATTACAAAAACTCTTGGTAAATATAATTTATTTAAACCAGATGTTATGGTTTCAGTTCCAGCAGGTATTACTTCTACTGAACGTCGTGCTGTTGTGGAAGCAGCAGTAAAAGCTGGAGCTAAGAATGCTTATGTTGTGAAAGAACCAATTTTAGCAGCTATTGGAGCTGGTATTCCTATTCATGAATCAAAAGGACATATGATTATGGATATTGGTGGAGGAACAACCGATGTAGCAGTTATAGCTTTGGGCGGTATTGTTGCTTCTACTTCTGTTAAATGCGCTGGAGATAAGATTGATTTGGCAATAGCAGATTATATTAAAAAGACTTTTAATCTAGCAATTGGAGATAAAACAGCAGAAGCTATCAAAATAAAAATAGGAGCAGCTATTCCTCTTGAAGAAGAATTAACTATTACCATAAAAGGCCGTGATTTTATACAGGGTCTTCCTCGAACAGCACAGATTTCTACAAATGAAATAGTAAGAGCTATAGATAAAGAACTTAAAGCAATGGTTTCTGCGATTAAAGATGTTCTGTCTTTAACTCCACCTGAATTATCTGCTGATATTATCGATGATGGTATTATTATGACAGGTGGATCTTCCCAACTTCGTAATTTAGCTGATCTTATATATCGACGTACAGGTGTGAAAGCTCGTGTTGCAGAAGATCCACTTTTTTGTGTTGTGAAAGGTACAGGGGAAGCTTTAAATCATTTAGAAACTTATAAAAAAACAATTCTTAGTAAGAGATAAAATGAAAATTTTCAAAAATAAAAAAACTATACAAATAGTATTTATAGTAATTTTGTGTGCCTTCGCATGTGTTGGGGTATTATTTTTAGGTGTTTTTATTGCGATGAGATTGCATTTAACAGATGTAAAGGGAAGTATCGATTCTCGTAATGAATTTTTTAATAATATAAAGAAAGAAGAATCTCGTCTTCCAAATATTAAAAGAACAACAACAGAAACGAAATTTGATAAATTAGACTCAGCTATTGAATGTAAAATAATGACTGTTAATTCTATCTTGCCTGAAAATGGTCAGAAAATATTAGATACTTATATAACTACAAAGTCGTCAGTTGTTGCCTTGAAAATGATAAATGCAATAATGCTCGTTACTGAAAAAAATAATTCATTTTTGAAAGAACAAATAAGTAAATGTGATGAAATAAATAATGCTTCTTCTTTGTCTAAAAATATAACAAGTCAGAGTGTTTTCAATTGGATGTCTTCTCCTGAATGGGAGACTTTAAGAGATGCATTAGTGAAAGATAAAGATGTTATAAATCAAGCAAGTAAAGATTCTGGAGTTCCTGCTAGAATCATTGTTTCAACTATAATTTCTGAACAATTTAGATTTTTTACAGCCAATCGTGAATCTTTTAAAAGATATTTAGAACCATTGAAAGTGCTTGGTAATGGTACAAAATTTTCTTATGGAGTAGCAGGTGTAAAAATTGAAACAGCAAAAGTTATAGAGAGTAATCTAAAAAATAGTAGTAGTCCATTTTATCTTGGCGCGGACTATGAAGATATTTTTAATTATGGAGATAAAGATCCTGATTCTGAGCTTATGACAAGATTAACTGATAATAAGAATCATTATTATTCTTATCTTTATACTGCTGTATTTTTGAGACAGATAATACACCAGTGGGAAGTTGCAGGTTTTCCTATTAATGACAGACCAGAAGTTCTTTCTACTCTATTTAATCTAGGTTTTAATAAATCAGAACCTAAAGCAACTCCTGAAGTTGGTGGTTCTACTATTACTATAAATGATCGTGACTATACTTTTGGGGGTCTTTCTTATGAATTTTATTATTCAGGAGAGCTTTCAGAAATTTTCCCTTTTGAGGTACAATAATAATATGGATTTTAATAATCTATTTCCAAAACATCTTTATCATAGTTATGTGATAGAAGGTAATCCAGAAGAAATTTCTTACTCTTTACGTAACTATTTGGAAGAACGAGGAGAAATAAATAAACAAAGTGGAGATATGTTTCTTAATACATATGATTCTTTTTCTATTTCAGATAGTCAGAAAATTAAAGAGTGGTATCAAAATA